>CAMDWF010000023.1 GCA_945878795.1 Synechococcus sp. UW140 | reverse complement strand
GGTTTCCAGGGTTTCCCCAGCCAGGGAGTGGCCGATGTTGGCGGCGATTAAACGGGCTGCTTGGAAAGCCACTTGGGCGGTGGTGGGGGCTTCTGGGAGAGTGTCCTGGGGGTTGGTCCCAGGCGCGCCTGGGATCCGGGCAAGGTCGCCGACAACAAAGATGTCGGTGTGGTTTTGAAGTCGCAGGTCGGGGCCACAGAGCAGGCGGCCGCGGTTGTCGCAGGCGGGGGCTGGCAACAGGTTCGGTGGCTGGCAGCGCAGGCCAGCCGCCCAGACCACAGCGGCAACCGCAAGGTTTTCCGGGTAACGCCCTTTGGGCCCTTCGCCGCCAGGGGCCAATTCCAATTGCCCCCCGTGCACGGCCAGCACCCTGGTGCCGCAACGGATCCGCACCCCGCGTCGCTGCAGAGCCAGGAGCCCCTGCTCCCGGTTGAATGCGCGGCATTCCTTCAGCAGGGAGGGCCCCTGCTCGATCAGTTCGATGCCGGCCCTATCCCCAACCATATCGGCCAATTTGCAAGCAAGCTCCACGCCGCCGGGGCCACCCCCCACGATCGCCAGCTGTTGGCCCCTCAAGGGGCCTTGCCTCAGGCTGCGCACCAGAGCCTGCAGGCGTTCGACGTCGGCAAGGGTGCGGAAACCCAGGGCGTGCTCCTTGACCCCGGGAACACCGAAGGCATCGCTGCCGGATCCGGTGGCCAGAACGAGGCGGCTGTAAGTCAAGGCATGGCCTTGAGCCGTGTGGAGCTGGCGGCTGTTCGTATCGATTCGAACCACCTTGTCCTTGAGCCAGCCGATGCCCCTGCCGCTAAGCAGGGATTGATAGCTGGGGGCGATCTGCCAGCGGCGTAACTCACCACTCAACAACTCGTAGAGGAGGGGCAGGAAAAGAAACTGGTCGTTCGGTTCGATCAGCAACAGGGGAGGGTGACCTGGTTGTTCGGCAAGGGCCAGGGCGGTGTAAAGACCCCCAAAGCCTCCGCCAGCGATCACGATCGGATCTGCTCCAGTTCCCTTTTGGGATCGGCTGGTTCCGACGTCTTGGATTGAAGGCTGCTGCATTACGGAGAACCTACCCCGGGATCACGAGGAAGGCATGATGGAGCCATGGCAACGCCGGCCTTGACCACCCCAGCCTTGACGATCCACGCGATCTCCGGTTTACCTGTTGCGGCTGGAGACTCTTTGGCCCTCGCCAGCGATCGGGCCGGCCGGCCCCTGAATCCCGATTCGTCCCGTAGCTGGCTGGAATCTCGCGATTCGGTGGCACGATTGCGCTGGGGTTGGGACACCTTTGGCGAACACTTCGCACTGACCACCAGCTTTGGCATTCAGTCGGCAGTGTTGCTGCATCAGGTGAGCCAGTTGGCAAAAAGTCTTGGGGAGGTGAGAATCCCTGTGATTTGGGTGGATACGGGTTATTTGCCCCCCGAGACCTACCGCTATGCCGAGCAGTTGCTGGAGCTCCTGCCCCTTGACTTACGGGTCGTGCAGTCCGAGCTTTCGCCGGCCCGCATGGAGGCCCTCCAGGGCCGCCTTTGGGAATCCACCGAGGCCGAAGAACGTCAGCTTTACAACCAGATACGTAAGGTGCAGCCCCTCGATCGGGCGTTCCACGATCTCGGTGTGCGTTGCTGGGCCAGCGGTGTACGCGGCGGGCAGACCGATCACCGTCTCGGCATGTCTCCCCTGGATTCGGTGCGAGGGCTTTGGTCCTTGCGCCCCCTGCTTTCCTGGACGAGCAAGGATATCTTCTATTACATGCAAGAGCACGATCTCCCCCAGCATCCGCTTTTTGAACAGGGTTATTCCACTGTCGGTGACTGGCATTCCAGCGCCCCTGAAGATGGCACCCTGAGTGGCCGTGCCACCCGTTTTGGCGGCCTGCAACAAGAATGCGGCATCCACCTGCCGGGCATTTTGGGAGAGGGCATCTGAGGTGGATGGGGGCCAGGACCGCTGGCTACTGATCGGTAACAGCCGTTGGCACTGGGCCACCCCTGACCCTCGAAATCCTGGAGCCCTGATCACTTGGGAGACCCCTCCCCCGTCCAAATCCATCTCCCCTCGGGCCGCTCCCGTGGCTTGGGCAGCGGTGGGTTCGGTGCCGGAAACCGCTGGCCTCTCCGTCACCGCTCGGTTGGAGCTATCGGAGGTTCCCTTGGATGGCATGCCCCCCTGGCTTGGCATTGACCGGGCTCTGGCCAGTTGGTGGGCCTGGCGGCGGTGGCCAGAGCCTTTGATAGTGGTCGATGCGGGCACGGTGCTGAGCCTGAACAGGATGGCCCCATCGGGCCGCTTCAGCGGCGGGCGCCTGCTAGCTGGCCTGGCGCTGCAGTGGCAGGCGATGGCGGCAGGCACCGCCGCGTTGCCCGATACCTTGGTGGCACCCGGCCGGGGTTTCGGGGCCCTGCGCCGCGGCGGCCAGCAACCCTGGCCCTTGGAAACCCAAGAAGCGATGTTGGTCGGTGTCAGCCAGGGGCTGGCGGCGGCCATCCTCGCCGCGACCCTGGAGTGTGAGCAGGACGGGCTCCGTTTGGTACTGACGGGTGGGGACGCGCCAATCCTCAAGCCGCTGATCGGTCCATCCCTGGCTCGCTGGGGTATTCCCCTTGAGCATGAACCCAACCTATGTCTGGAGGCCTTGGCCGCCTTGAGGCCCCCCCCGGATCCAGGAGTGGGCTGACGCCGGGGTGGCCCCAGGCTTGCCTAGGTTGGATGGCCAGCCAACGCCAACACCATGCAACTTGCTGTCGGTGATCCAGCTCCTGCTTTCACCCTGCCCGATGAGGCCGGTGCACCCGTGTCTCTGGTGGATTTCAAGGGAAAAAAAGTTGTAATTTACTTCTACCCCAAGGACGACACGCCCGGCTGCACCAAGGAAGCCTGCAATTTTCGAGATCGGTGGGACCGCTTCCAAGCCCATGGGATCAAGGTCCTCGGCATCAGCAAGGATCCAGCGGCGAGCCACGGCAAGTTTATCAAGAAATACGAGCTTCCCTTCACCCTGCTCACCGACGCCGAACCATGCCCCGTGGCCAGCGCTTTTGAAAGCTATGGATTGAAGAAATTCATGGGCAAGGAGTATTTGGGCATGATGCGCCACACCTTTGTCGTCGACGAAAATGGTGTTCTTGAATACATTTACCGTAAAGTCACCGCCGAAACCATGGCCGATCAGATTCTCGATGATCTTGGTCTGTCCTAGGTCCGGTCTCAATAAGAATCCTTTGCAGGGACATTGACTTCGTCCATTGGGAGCGGCGGTTACGGTCGCTCGCCGGATTGATCGGGTGATCTAGATGGGTCGATGCGAAGGGTGTGCAGAACCACAACTTGACGATGAGTTGGGTGGATTGGCCGTCTTTTCGGTAGATTGATGCTGAAGTCAATTTTGATTCCCCGTGTCCAAGCACCTGCTTGCTGGTCTCCTCCTGGGAACGGCCGTCACCGCCGCAGCTCTCCCCCTCTCTGTTCAGGCTGCCGCTTACCCGGTCCGCTGGAACACCGGCGCCGCAACTTGGTCAACGCCCCAGTCCGCTTTCGCCACCTTCGTTAAAGACGGCAGCATCACCGACCGGGGCTTGGCCGGGGGTATCCAGCGTTCTGGCTGGTCAGCCACTGAGGTGCGCGAAGGTTTCAAGAAGAACTATGCCGTTGATGTGGTTGCGGTTTCCAAGTTCCTCTATTCAGACGCTGGCGTTAAATTCTTAAAGAACGCCACCGCCAGCTACTTCCCCTACTGGAGCATGAACACCTACGCGGTTCAGGCACTCCGTTCGGCCATCATTTCTGACGCGGCCGATGGCAAGCTGTCTGCCTTCGGAATCCTTTCATCCCTCCCCACCGATTTCCGTCTGGCTGATTTCTGCAACACCTATACCGGCGCCCAAAACATTTGTGCCGAAGGCCGTTGCAAGCCAGGCACAGCCCAATGCACATCCTTGCTTTCTTGGTACGTTTTCTTGCCCGCCTGTATCCAAGCCAACCAAGTTTCCGAGCCAGTGGCCATGCGTCCTGAGCCCGCTCCGGCTCCTGCACCAGTGGAACCGATTCGCGGGCTCTGGTGAGCTTTGCCCAATCCATCGTCAAGCCTTTGCCGATGGCTGCCCCGGGAATCCCTGGGGCTTTTTTTATGTCGGTTTTCCGTTGTTTGACTTGGCGGCTGGACCCCCTTGGGCGATCACAAGGGTGTGGCGCAGGCGTTGGGGTCCCAGGGCCCCAGGCGCGCTTCGGAACAGGGCTTCTAGGGCAGCCATCGCCGTGGGCTCGAGCCGCTGCTCCAGATGGGTGCGATAGGAGGACCCTGGGCCGAACCAGCGCCGCAGCAGGGGAGGCTCAAGCCGCCAACTGAGCTGCTCTTCCCACGACCGCGATTGCACCGACCAGCCCAAAGCCTCCAGATCGACGCTCCACTGGTGATGGTCCTGGGCCTGTTGCTCAAGCCAGAGTTGCTCGAGGGGCAGGACTGTCGCCAACAGATCGGCGGACGGTGGCGCAATGGCTTTGGCCGGGGGGGGTGCGGCACGGGGCCGCTGCTTGCCAGCGCTGGCGGCCCAGCCTTGTTGCAGGCAGCCCAGGGGCCCCAGCAGGGGTTGACTCAACAGCAGGCGGAATTCGGCCCCGGGGGTTGCCAGGGAGTGGATCTGCTTCAACCAGGCGCTACGGCGCACTAACGGTTTGCCGGCCAGGGGTTGGCGGGCCACGAACCACTCAAAGGCCATACCTTCTCTGGCCAGCTCCTGCAGGCTCTCGGGAGTCGCCTGGAGCAAGCGGGGGCGACTCAGGTCATCCAGAAGTTGCACCTGGGCCTCCAGGCGCTGTCGGTCCGCATCGGCCGCAAGCGTAATCACCACTTCCCCCTCGCTTGCCAGTAGGAGGGGGTCTAGGGCCCAGAGCAGGGAAAGACTCTCCAGCACAAGCACCCGATCCAGTCTGTCGATTCGGGCACCTAGCCACAACTGTTGGCGCAGCCGATCGAGCCGCTCACCCTCGGTGGCGCACTGGCGGCGCAACCAGCGTTCCAGCTGGGGGTTCTGGGGACTGCTGCTGAAGTTGTCGCTGCTGTCACCGGCCATTTCATCTACAGCCGCTAGCTGGGCGGCCCGGCGTTCCTGGAGCCGTTGGCGCCGTTCACCCTCCCAACCCAGGGTGCCTGGTTGCCAGAAGAGTTCGCCCTGCAGGTCCGTTGGCAGGTACTGCTGGGCGACCCAGTGGTCCGCATAGGCGTGGGGATAGCGGTAGCCGAGCCCGTCACCGAAGGCTTTGCCGTCCCGATGGGCATCCCTTAGGTGGGAGGGGACCCCCTGTTTGTTGGTTCGTCGCACGGCATCAAGGGCAGAGAAGATCCCCATCGTGCTGTTGCTTTTCTCGGTGCCCGCCAGGTAAAGCGCCGCCTGGGCCAGCGCATAGAGCCCTTCGGGCAGGCCCACTCGATCGAAGCAACTGGCGCAGGCAGCCACTACCACCATCGCCTGGGGGTCCGCCAGGCCCACATCTTCTGCGGCGGCGATCAACATGCGCCGCAGCAAAAAGCGGGGATCTTCGCCGGCTTCCACCATCCGAGCCAGCCAGAACAGGGCGGCGTCGGCATCCGAGCCCCGCAGCGATTTGATGAAGGCACTGATGGTGTCGAAATGGGCATCCCCCTGCTTGTCGTAGAGCACAGCCCGTTGCTGGATCGATTCTTCGGCGATCGCCAGATCGATCTCGATGGCCCCATCGCCATTGGGCGGAGTGGTTTCCACTGCCAGTTCGAGAGCATTGAGCAGGCTGCGGGCATCCCCGCCGGCCACCTGGACCAGATGGCCCCGAGCGTCTTGCCCCAGGTGCACCTGGCGATTTCCGTAGCCCCTCTCAGCGTCAGCCAGGGCTTGATCCAGTAAGCGTTGGAGCGCTTCTGGCTCAAGTGGTTGGAGGCGGAAGAGTCGCGACCGGCTGACAAGGGCCTTGTTGACTTCGAAGTAGGGGTTTTCGGTGGTGGCGCCGATCAGGGTGAGGGTGCCGTTTTCGACCCAGGGCAGCAGGGCGTCCTGCTGGGCCGTGTTGAAGCGGTGTACCTCATCAATGAAGAGGAGACTGCGGAGGCCATGTTGTTCGAGCCGCTGTTGGGCCTGTTCCACCTCGTTGCGGAGATCCTTGACCCCCGCAAGCACGGCGTTGAGGCTGGTGAAGTGGGCACGGGTGGAGCCTGCGATGATCCGGGCCAGGGTGGTTTTGCCCGTGCCAGGCGGGCCGTGCAGAATCAGGTTGCCGACCCGGTCAGCCAAGATGGCGCGCCGTAGTAAACGGCCCGGCGCCAGGATCTGCTCCTGACCCACGAACTCATCCAGAGTGCGGGGTCGGAGCCGATCGGCCAGAGGGGCGATGCGTCGCCGCAGCTGCTCTCCCTGATGGCCAAAGAGATCGGTCACGGGGTGGTCATTGGGGCCTCTCCGTAGGCTTATTTGCCGATCTGGTGGAAGCGGGAGCTGAAGCCAAGCAGATCAATCCCGCTGAAGATGAAGCTGATGCCGACGAGCAGGCCAAGCACGGAGAGCAGGCCCGCTGGGCTCATGGTCAGGATCATCAAGCCCAACACGAGCGTGATCAGGCCGTTGGCCAAGCCCCAGCCCCAGCCATGGCTAAGTCGGTGCGTGAGGGAGACGATCGACATCACGATCCCTTCCACCAAGAAAACGATGCCGATCGCCATCGCCAGAGCCTTGATCTGCAGCGCGGCTGGGATGAGCCCTGACTTGAATTGCCACAGCATCCAAATACCCGCCACCATCAGCAGGGCTGACACAACCAGACGCCAGAAGCAATGCCAGCGGCTCAGCCGGGCGGAACGGCTGAGGTTGTTGAACCAGCCGATGATCCCCGCCACCAGGAAACCGACAGCGACCATCACGGTGACCCAAGCGGAGGCGATCATCGGGAAACTCAGGGCAAGCACCCCAAGCACGATCATCATGATTCCCTCGGCCTGGGTGAATCCCTTGAGCCGGCCAGCTTCTAGGGCCAGGCGATTAAGGGCCGTGGTGGTTAGCAAAGGATCCTTGTGCGGGGGCAAGGAGGCGCCTGAGGTCATGGAGTAAGCGGAGAGCACCTCAGAAGGCTAGAAGCCTTGCGGCCTAATTGTCCTTTTGGCTGAGCATTACTCAGGCTTGTTCACAGCAGTCCTGTGGACTGCATTCTCTCCACCCAGCTGATGCCGCCCTCAGGTGATTACGGTTGGCTTTGCCATGCCCGTGCGCACCTGGATTTCCGCCAGGCCCTCAATGGCGCTAGTAAGGTCTGCCAAGGCCAGTTGGGGATCCTGGTTCAGGTCGCCACCTGGGGCGACATAACTCTCGAGATACACCCGCAACGTCGCTCCTTGGGTACCCGTGCCTGAAAGACGGAGGACTACCCGGCTGCCGTCCTCCAGCAGCAGCCTCAGGCCCTGGCCACCGCTCACAGAGCCATCCACCGGATCGACATAGCTGAAATCATCGGCGGTGACGATGCTGCGACCCGCCAGGAGCTGGCCCTGCAAGCTTGGTAGCTGGTTTCGCACCCTTCTATAGAGCCCTTCGGCAGCTTGGCTGGCGATGGCCTCATAGTCGTGGCGAGAGTAATAATGGCGGCCAAAGCGATTCCAATGGCCGGCCATCACCTCAGCTACGCTGCAGCCGCGCACGGCCAGAATCTGTAGCCAGAAGAGAACGGCCCAGAGACCGTCTTTTTCGCGGATGTGATTGCTGCCTGTGCCGAAGCTTTCTTCGCCGCAGAGGGTGATGCGGCCCGCGTCCAGCAGGTTGCCAAAGAATTTCCATCCAGTTGGCGTTTCAAAGCAGGCCATACCAAGCTCCTTGGCTACTACGTCGGCCGCCGCGCTGGTGGGCATGGAGCGAGCCACTCCTGCCAGTCCGCCGGCGTAACCCGGCGCTAAAGTGGCATTGGCGGCTAGTACGGCCAGACTGTCGCTGGGATTGACGAAGCAGGACCTGCCCAAAATCATGTTGCGGTCACCATCTCCATCGCAGGCGGCGCCAAAGTCGTAGGCATTGCCTTTGAGCAGCAGGTCGGCTAGTTCATGGGCGTAGGTGAGATTCGGATCGGGGTGACCGCCGCCGAAATCCTGCAAAGGCACTCCATTACGAACCGTGCCGGCGGGAGCCCCCAGCAATTCTTCGAAAACGCGGATCGCATAGGGGCCGGTGACCGCATGCATGGCATCAAAGGCCACACGGAAGTCGCTGCGGAGCAGCGCGGCGATGCGGTCAAAGTCGAAGAGCTGCTGCATTAGGGCGACATAGTCTTCGACCCCGTCAAGGACTTCGAGCTTCATGGGGCCAAGGTCATAGGTGCCGATGACATCCAGCCCTGGGGCTACCGCAGGGCTGATGCAGTAACCGTCCAGGACCTGGGTCGCGGCATAGATGGCTTCGGTCAGGGATTCGGGCGCCGGGCCCCCGTTGGCCCCATTCACCTTGACGCCAAAGTCGCCCTCCGGACCGCCGGGGTTGTGGCTGGCAGAAAGGATGATGCCGCCGACAGCGCCCCGTTGGCGGATCAGGTGGGAGGCGGCCGGGGTGGAGAGAATGCCTGCCTGGGTGGTCACCAATCGGGCCACCCCATGGGCGGCGGCCATGCGGGCGATGGTGCCGATCGCCTCTTTGTTGCCGAAGCGTCCATCGCCCCCCAGCACCAGGGTACCTCCGGCAACACCCGGCAGGACCCTCAACACCGCTTCGATGAAACTTTCTAGGTAGTGGGGGGTCTGGAACTGGCGGCTACTTTTGCGCAGGCCCGAGGTGCCAGGTTTCTGGTCGCTGAAAGGCTGGTTGAGATCGATCCGGAGCAAAGGGTTGTCGCTGGGGCTGTGGCTCATGGGGACCTCATCGGGGCGGCGATTGGCAGGAGCAAATTAACCCTGCGCTCCAAACAAGGTCTGCGGGCCGAGCCAGGGGAGTGGTCGAAGCCGCGACGCCCCGCCAGTTGGCCAGCGGTCCTTCCGCTGGCCAGGGGTTTGGGCAACGAACTTAAGGTCTAACTATCACTGGCCCGCGATCACCATGCCTGGCTTGACTTGGCGGATTCTTTGTTTGCGTCGATTTGGCTTTTCCTTGTTGGCTTTCCATGCCTTCGTCCTGGCCACCTTCGCCCCTTTCGCCTTTTCTGCCGCCAAGGCGGCCATTCCCTATCCCCAAGCGGTGAGTGAATCCCGCAAAGCGGCCCAGGCGGTCCTTGACCATGCCGGCGCTGAAACCTGCCTGCGCGGCAAACTTACCAAGGTGCTGTTGCGGCTCTCGGCAAGCT
The DNA here is from genome assembly GCA_945878795.1 of Synechococcus sp. UW140. Classification (GTDB taxonomy): domain Bacteria; phylum Cyanobacteriota; class Cyanobacteriia; order PCC-6307; family Cyanobiaceae; genus Cyanobium. The sequence goes on along the minus strand of CAMDWF010000023.1, from coordinate 4,635 downwards.
GTGAAGCGGTCGCCGAACGCAATGCCCTCTGCACATTGGCGGATAAGGCGATTGTGGTGACACCAATGAGCCTGACGTTCATGGAGGAAACTGCTCACCAGCTCCTTGCTCTGACAGCGCCCGAGCAGAGCGCCATTCTCGCAAAGCCTTAGGTGGTAGGTCTTCAAGGAGCGGTCGGTTCAATCAGTCGCAAGCCACCGGCACCCTGGCCCTGTTTTTCCTGCTTGGTGTCGGTCTTCGCTTTGGGCCGTTGACGGCAGAAAACGATGACCTCGTTGGCGGCAGCATCGATGGGGTCCCGTCGTTCAAAACTGTTTGTTGGCGCCACTACGGCTTTTTGGCGGATCTTCCAGAGCAGGTCCTTACAGCTGGCCGGTAGCCGGGGGTGATCCAGCAGCGGATCGGCCTGGAGCCGGGCCTGCTCGCAACTGCTGGCCGTGTTGTCGCGCCCGCAGGCATAGGTGGTCAGTTGCAACGTGCGAAAGACCTCCGGCGGCGGGAAGGCCTCAGGGGGAGCGCCAGAGCGGGCTGCGCCCGCCGTGATCAGGGCGCCCAGGAGGCTTGCTGCCAACAGCAACCTCTGCGCCCAGAGCTGGTTCAGGGGACGGGGAGTGAAACGCACCAGGGCCGATCCGGAATCTCTCCATCATGGGACCCTCCGACTTGAACCAAGGGGCAGACCCTGCCGGAGCTGGCGCTGGCGGCCCAACCAGATCTGGGTCATCAAGGGGCCGAACAAGCTGGGCTGCCCCGCCAGAAGTTGGCGCAGCCAGCCTTGGCTGCGCAGGAGTTCGCCGCTGCTGGATTCGGCGGCCTGTAGGGCTTGGATGCGGCGCAGTTCGGGGTGCCGGCGGCGCTCGATCTCGGGTAAGGAGGCATCAAGCGTGGGGCCCCCGCCTTGGAGCAGGGCTGGCACCAATTCTTCGGCGGCCACGACCGCATCCCGAAGGGCCATGTTGAGACCCTGGGCCCGCACAGGGCTGAGGGGATGGGCCCCATCTCCCAACAGCAGGAAGCCGTCTTGATGCCAGCGTTTCGCCAAACCCACTTGGATCGGCACCCGTAGCGGGCCCTGAAGGGCCGTGGTCGGCAGTTGGCGCAGCCAGGCAGCTAGGGGATCCGCACAGGTCTGGGCCAGGCGCTCCAACCATTTTCCAGGGGTGAGATCCAGGTCATCCCCCGGTCGGCAGAGCCAGCCCAGGCGAAGGTTCTGGTTGGCAGCAGTTTCGAACAGGGCGAATCCATTCCCGGCCCCCAGCACTGTCAAGAAGGTGCCTCCCAGCCAGTCCCGAATCTCTGCCACAGCTTCCGCGGCCAACAGAAACCAGAGCACTTCGTGCTGGGGAGGTGCGAGCCGCAGGGGCAATCCCGCCTGCCCCCGCAGCATTGAGGCCCGGCCATCGCAGGCAACCACAAGGTCGGCGGCCAGGCTGTCGCCATGGGCCAGGTTCACCCCGCCAATCCGGTCTCCTTGCCGCCGGAGTCCCGTGACCCGCACTCCCTGGCGTCGCTCAAAGCAAGGGCTCTCGCTGGCCTGCTCCAACAGGGTGGCGAGCAGTTCTTCCTGGGCCACCAGGGTGCAGGCGGGTCCAGAACCAATTGGTTCTGGTACTTCCAACAGGGTGTTCCCTTCCACCAGCACCCGCCATCCCTTGAGACAGCGTTGCGGCACCGTGGCAGGCAGCCAGGGCAAGCCCAGGCGCTCCAATGCTTCAAAGCCGCTAGGCATGAGGGCCTCCCCCCTGAAAGGTGAAGACAAGCCGGGCTCAGCCTCCACCAGGGTGACTTCGATGCCGGCGCGGGCCAGTAGCAGGCTGATGGCACAGCCAGCGGGACCAGCGCCCACCACCACCACCACAGTGGCTGGGGCCTTGGGGGGGCTCAGGGGCCGGAGCCGATGGTCGGCTTGACAAGTGTTTGAGGCCGGACACTCTTGACCCCTAACAGGGTTTCTTTCTTCTGTAGCAGATAATCCATGAGTTCTTGCTGCAGGGTCAGCAACTCGGTGGTGCAGCCACGAAAAGCGGCACGGTGGCGGATGTCATCGTGACGGGTGCGCAGATCGCGCAGCATCAGATTGATGGCGTCTAGGTGGGGCGAATCGATTCTGTTGTCACCCTGGGCCAGGGATAGTGGATCCATCAAACTACGGTCAAGCTTGTGCATGGATGCTAAGGGGCGCAGAGACGTCCAACCTGACCGCATTCGAATCTGTTTTTGAATCCACCGATGGGGCCTGTTGCGAGGGTGGTTGGTCCATGGCACGACCGCTGCCGCAGGATCGTCGCGCCCGCTCCCTTCCCCGCCGCAGCCGGGCGGTTTCACCCAGTTCGGCCCCCCGCCAGAGGCGGTCCATCTCGGCCCCAAAGTGGCGAGCCAGCAGGGGGGAGTCAATCAACAGGAGTGTCTCGTCGTTCTGGTAGGCCGCCGAGGGACTCCAGTTGAAGCTGCCGGTGATCACCCGCTCGCCATCGAGTACGGCGAACTTGTGATGGAGTTTGTCCCCTCGGGCCAGCCTTGGTGTGCCCACCCCCTGCAAGGGCTGGCTCCAGATCCGATTGCCCGCCTCCAGCCGGCAGCGGCGATCGGGCAGACCTATGCCCATCAGGTCCAGGACTTCACTGAAGGGGCGATTGGCGAAGCCGGGATCCGCGAGTACCCGGATAGGTACGCCACGGGCGTGCAGCTGGGCGAGCTCATCGGCGAGATTCTGGGCCGAAAAGACGAACAGGCTCATGTCCAGGCGTGATCGCACGCCCCTCAATTGGGCGGCCAGCCATTGCAGTCCGTTGTCGGGATCGCTGCGGCGGTGGGGGGCGAATAGCACCTGCACGCTGGTGTTGCCTACGCGCACCTGTTGGGGTACTGACCCCTTCTTGTTCAGACCGAAACGGCTGTCGGGGTCACCGCCTGGGCCGTCCCCCCAGAGTTCGGTGAACTGGGCGGCAAAAAGGGCCGCCAGGTCGGCGCTTTCGAAGCGCAGCAAATGGTTGACGTTGCCCCGGGTCCTGGGGTCATCGGCATCGCCATGGATGCAGGAGGCCGTGAAATTGGCGGAGCCCGTGACCACGACGCGGCGATCGGCCACCAGAAACTTGTGGTGCATCAGGCCGCTGCCGCTGCTGCCATCGGCGGTGTCATCGATAATGGGAATCCCTGCCTGTCTAAGGACCAGCACCGCGTCAGGGCCGCCCAGGGCCTTTAGCTGGGTCTGGCGGAGGCGCTGGTGCGGCGAGAGATCGACCGAATGTTGTTGGCTCCAGGGGGTGCTGTAGTTGTTTTCGAGCACCACCTTCACCCTGACTCCCTGGCGGTGTCGCTGCACCAGGGCTTCGGCGATGGACGGCAAGGAAAGTTCTTGGACCGCCACGAGGATCTCGCTGTTCGCCTCGTGGATGGCCCGTAGCACCATGGCTTCAAGGTCATCGCCGTGGCGCCAACGTCCCGTTAGGGGGCTGCGGTATTGGTGTTCGCTCTGGTGATTGAAGCCAATCTCAATGCCGGCGGGGAAGGGGAGGGTTGGGCTGGAATTCCCTTCACGGGCGGCGGGTGCTGGTCCGCAGCCAAGGCAGGCCAAGCCACTCATTATGGCTGAAATCAGTACGGCGGGGTTACACCAAAACCAATCAAAGGAGCGTTGCACAAGGTTGCCAAGGGGGGCTTCCAGGGTTCCCAGGAGCCGTCATTGCATTAAAACCATTCGTGAAAACTTTGGCTGGAGGGGTTGCTGTTGTCTTCGGGCGTTTTGCGTTGAAACTTCAGAATGATGTTGCGCTTTTGTTCACCGTCGGCGGCACAAGCTTCGATCGGATAGAGCTGTTGGCCGTCCCGGAAGGGCACCTGAATGCGGAAGGTGCCATCTGCCGAGAGGGGCACCTCCTCGCCGCCGATCGAGAGCCGAGCCTGGGGGTCCGTGGCGCCATAGACGATCAGTTCGGCATCAGCCACCAACCAGAAGGAGCGGGCTCGGGCGGGAACGCCACCCCGGCCCGATTCCTGGCGTCCAGAGGCCCAAAGGCCCAGTCCTGAGGCGTTTAGGGCAGCGCCAGAGGGGGAGGAATCGAAGTCGAGGCCGAACTCATGGAAGGCCTCGGAGCCGCGCCCGAGGCGGCGCCAGTTGGCTGTGGCGCTTTGATACAGGCGTTCGTGCAGGCCGGTGTCGGCGAAGCCGGCGAAGTCGGTGGTCTCTGGGGAGGGGCTGGCTGGTTGGGGCAGGGAAGCGGGGAGTGAAGCGGGTGGTGAATCGAGGGAGAAGGGCACGAACTGATCCAGGATCTGCTCGCTGGGGAGCAGGGAAGGGACGCGGGCGACGGCGGAGGAGGCGAGGGAAATCCAGCCACCTCCCACTTTTTTGCGATAGCCAAGCTCGACGCGGTAGTCGCGATCGGAGAGGGGAACGGGCAAGTACCACTCGGTGGCATGGCTGTCGACTACCACCTCCTGGAGGGTGTGGGGGTGGGAGGAGCCGCCCTGGAGGCCGGTGACATCGGCGACGCGCAGGGCTAGCTGGGAAGCCCCGGCTTCCAGGGCGAGCTGCCGATCGCTGTCAGCGATTTCCCAGAAGACGTAAGCCCACTGGGGATCGCGGGGGAGGAAGACGACGCGGGTTTCGGGTTCAGGCCGGGTGGCGGGTTC
>CAMDWF010000022.1 GCA_945878795.1 Synechococcus sp. UW140 | reverse complement strand
CAAACTCCTCTATGCCCTGCACCCAATGCCCCATCCAACTCACCCTGCCCCTGCCGCCCTCCCAGCAGCCCCATTCCCAAAGACCCCACTCAACCGCAACGAGGTAGCGAAGCCGAGCAAGGCCGCCGCCAGCCAGATCCAGCCGTGCGGGCTGAAGCTCATCACGCCGCCGAGAAAGGCGTTGACGTTGCATCCCGATGCCAGTAGGCCGCCGTAGCCCATCAGCAGCCCGCCGCCGCCGCTGCGGGCCAGGGCCGCCACCGATTGGGGCGCCTCGCCCGCCAGCCGAAAGCGGCCCTGGCCGATGGCCGTGGCCACGGCGCCATAGACAAGCCCCAGGTCAACCAGCACGGCATGGTTGAACAACCAGGCGCCGGGACCCTGCAGCAGGGCCTGACCCTTGGCGCTCGACCAGAAGCTGCTCGTCTGCGGATCCCAGCCCAGCAATTGGGCCAGGTGGGCACCACTGAGGGCAAGGCCCCACAGCACCTTCCAGGGTTCTGCTGTCACCAACAGCAGGCCGATCGCCAGCAGCGCCACGGCGGCGGCACCGCCGTAGGGCGCCTTGCTCTGGCTCGGCTGCCCTGCCCAGGGGGACTGGCCGGTCCAGCGGCTCAAAAGCAAGACGATCAGGGCGATGAACAGCAACTGCAACAGCAAAGCGCCGGCCAGCCCGAAGCTGTCGAGGCCTACCGGTGATTCCAGGCGGGGCTGGGGCAAGCGGGCCAGCAACGGGCCATGCAGCGTGCCGAGAAAGGCGCCGAGCACCAAGCCCGCCAAGGCGGCCAGCACGCCGACGCCGCCGCGGGAGGTCTCCGCCAGGCTGCCGCAGCCGCAGGCCCGGGCCCGCTCCATGCCGATGCCAAACAAAAACGCCCCGGCTAGGAACGGCAGCGTGATGGTGGTATTCAGCAGCTTGGGCCGCAGGCCGGTGAGCGGCTCCAGGGCCAGCACCAGCGCCATGCCAACCACCAGCAGCGCCACCAGCAGCAGCTGGGCGTAGACCGGACCGGGATCACGCTCCACCAGCAGCCGCCGGTAGCCGGAGGCGAATCCAAACCGGCTGCGCACCAGCACGTGGCCGAGACCGCAGCCCAGCCCCCAGACCAGGGCCGCCTGCGGTTGTTGGACCGCCAGCGCCATACCCACTGCCAAAGCCAGGGCCACGGGCAGGCCCACGGGCAGGGCGGTGGCAGCGGGTCGAGTCAACGCTTCTTGGTCTTGGCGGCGGGGGTGGAGGAGTCGCTGCCGGTGTCACAGGCCATAACGGCTCCCGGAGCGCTCAACACCAACAGCAGGGACGAAATGCCGCCCAAACGCAGGATCCGACCCAAGGGTTGGCGTACGGATAGTCGTACGAATTGCCTTGCAAATTAGCTGGTAAAATGAGATGTCATCGTCGGGAAAGTTAAGGATCAGAGGCTGCTGAGCTGGGCCGGACTGCCTTCAGGGCCCACCGCAATCGGCAGTTTGGAGTCACTGTATTCGGTCCAGGAGCCCTCGTAGATGCGCACCTTGGGGTACTTGAGCAGATGCTTGAGGGTGAGGTATTGCAGGCTGGCCTCACGGCCGGTGCTACAGGAAACGATCACGATCTTGTCAGGGGTGATGCCGCAGCTCACCAGCAACGTGCGGATCTCATCAAGGGACTTGAGTTTGTGGGCATTCTTTTTGGCCTCATCGGCGTTGTTCGCCTCCGTGAATGCTTGCCAGGGGATGTTCTTGGCCCCCGGGATGTGGCCATTGCGGATGAAGGTTTGATCCGTGCCCTCGAACTGGGCCTTGGGTCGCGGATCGACAATCACCACATCTTTTCTGCCGATCAGGGGCTCCAATTCGCCCAGGGAAATGTCCAGGCCCCGCACCGTGGTGGGCTTGAAGCTACCGGCGGCAAATGTGGGGAAGGCCTTGGTGGTGCTTTGCGAGGCCGCCTTGTAGCCGCTGAGGCCACCATCGACAATCGCCACCTTGCTGACGCCGCTCTTCTCCAGGATGTAGGAGACCAGGGCAGCCCCCAAAACGTCATTGCCGTCTGAATAGACCAGCACGGCGTCCCTATTGGAGATGCCGGCCCGGCTCAGCAGACTGGCGAGCTCGCTGGGACTCCAGATCTGGAACGGCAGCCGACCGTTAGGACCCCGGAAGGCCTGCTCTGAGAGATGCATCGCGCCGGGCACATGGCCACCGATATAAGAAAGGGGCGGCACCGGCCGCACGTCCAGCACCTTCCAACGCCCCGAAGCCGCTGCCGCTGCCGCCTCCTCGGGCGAAAGCAGCTGGAAGCTGGTGCCGCCTGGCGCCAGGCTGGTGACGCCATAGCTGGCCGAAGCGGCCGGGGCGGCCAGGACCCAGGTAATGGGGGAGCCGCCGAAAGCGAGGCAGGAGGCGGCGGCAACAGCGATCGTGCCGGCAAACAGCGGGCGACGGGAGGCGCTGGGTCGGTTCCAGGACATTGGGCGCAAAAACAACTGGTTTACCGATGTTTTCAGGGCAAAGTCACTGGGGGCGTATTTTCGATTACACCCGTTCAGTGCTTGCTCGGTGCGCCCGGTGCATTGGGACTGCGCTGCCCTCGTTGATCGGGCGGCTTGATTTCACCAGGGGGAACCAGGCGGCTGGCAAATGAATGGCATCGAAGCCCCAAAGAGCGGAATCCATCCGCGAAATCGACCAGATTTTCCCCATTTCCACCAATTCCGCCCCCGTCGCCAGGTTGTGGCTACAGTTGTGGCCATAAATGGATTTGAACAGTGAAAACGATCGGTGTCAGGGAGTTCAGGGACAAAGCAAGTTCGATCCTCGCCGGCGGTGAGACTCTGGTGATCGAACGACACGGTGAGCCGATCGGTTTTTTTGTGCCGATTACGGCTAAGGACCGGCGGACCGGACGCGAAGTGATCGGCCGGCTCGGCAGGCTCGTTGATGACCTCGTCTGCCGCTCGGGCATCGACGAAGACGAACTCGTCCGCGAGATCTCTTCGAGCCCTAGCCAGAGCTGATGCGGCTCGTCGTCGACACGAGCGTGCTCGTCGGCGAACTGCTCAGGGTCGCGGGCCGGACCCGCCTGGGTGAAAAGCGCATCGAACTATTCCTGCCAGAACAGATGTGGGGCGAAACACAAGTCGAACTCCCCCGCCGAATCGCCGCGTTCATCCGTCGCCGCAGTCTCGAGCCGGCACTCGGTACAGAACTGGCCGAAGCTTGCCTTGCGGCCATAGAGGCGAACATTGTCATTCTCGATGAGAGCATCTACGCCGCCCTTGAGGATGAAGCGCGCGAGCGTTCCCTGCGCGATCCCCACGACTGGCCAGTCGTGGCCACCGCCCTAGCCCTTAGCGCCGCGATCTGGACCAACGACAACGACTTCCTCGGCACCGGTGTTGCCACCTGGACCACCGACACCCTGCAACGCTGGCTCCAACGCCAGCCAGACCCCTGAAGCTGCTCTACCGGCCGAGGAGGAGGCTGCAGCTTGGTGAATCGATTCAATCCGCCGCGGTGTTGTTGCTGGTTCGGCAGAACCTTCGGCAGGTCCAGCGGCTGGAGATGCTGCGCCTCGTTTGCTGGACCGGCTGCTTTGGTTGAAGCCTGATCGCCGCCGGATTGCTGCCCTCGATATATCCCGTAATTTCACCCCCGTGCTCCTTCAAGGCTTTCAATCAGCAAAAGGATTTCGGCGGCCATGGTGTAATGCAATTCCGGCTGATCGGCGAGGGCACGGTCGCGGCTGCCAGCGACGACGGCCTGGAGGGCGCCGATGAATGGAAGGAGGCCTGCGGCTTCGGGAGCGGCGGCGAGTTGCTGGAGGAGGGTGGCGACCTCTGCCGACTCGCCGCTGCGCAGGGCCTGGGTTACGGCGAGGCTGATGCGGCCAGCGGGGTTGTGGTTTTCGCCGCCGTCGCGGCGGTAGGCGAGGTAGCAGGCGATGGCCTTGCCCTTCGCCTCAGCGGCGGCGGCGGTGTTGCCGGTGTCTGTCTCGATGGCGGCGAGGATGGACCAAGACGACCACGGCTCGGATGCGTGGCCGAATTGTGTTTTGCATTCGATCGCTCGGCGGATTTCTTGCCGTGCTTCGTCCAGGCGGCGGAGCTGCATCAAGGTGTTGGCGAGATTGCTTCTTCTGTTGCCTTCCTTGGCCAAGTCGCGGCTCTCGACGGTCTTGTCCACAGCTTGGCGGTAGAAGCCTGCGGCATCCTCCGGGCGATCGAGGACATCGCCATACAAGTTGCCTAGTTGATTGAGCGTGCCCGCCTGCCCGGCGACGTCGCCGAGCCGCACCTCAATCGCCAGCGATTGGCGGTAGGCATCCTCGGCCGCTTGCGGCTGGCCCGCCTGCTGATGCACATTGCCGGTCTGGTGCCAGCTCACGGCGACGGAGCCCGGTTTGTCCAAAGCGCTGAACCGCTGGCGAGCTTCGGCATAGGCCGCCAGGGCTTCCGGGTAGCGGCGCTGACTTAGCCGGACGGTCCCAAGCTGGCCTTTGTACAAGGCAATACTTCGGGCGTCGCCGCGTTGCTCGGCGCGCTGGATGGCTTCTTCGTAGGCCGCCGCCGCCTCGTCGAGCCGGCCCAGATTACGAAGACAGTCGCCTTGTTCGGTAATGCAGGCGGACGCCATAAGTTCCGCGCTTCGGCTGGGGCGCTCCTTGGCGACGGACTCGAAGCGCTGGCGGGCATCGATCAGCAGCGGCAGGGCCTGTTCCGATTCTTCGACCCTCTTCAATGCTTCGGCCAGGAGGAAGCAGGCCATTGCCAGGTCGTAATCGGCACCGGGATAGGCCTGCCCGCCCGCCGCCTGGGCGCGGTGGAGAAAGGCCTGTGCGCCCTCCAACGCCTTGCGCAATTGCCCGCTCGCAAGCTGCTGCTGGATGCGCGTCCGAGTCGCCTGGAACCGGGCGTGATTCCAGCTATCGCCCAGCGTTCGTTCCAGCTCCTTGGCTGCGGCATCGCGCACCTGCCCGAGGCGCTCCAGCAGCCGTGGCTTGCCGAGCCCTTGCAGCAGGCTGTAGAGCGACGTGGCCAGCTCAATCGTCGCCTCCGCATCCTCGGCGTGCTGCACAAGATCGAGCAGGGCAAACAGATTCGGCAGCTCCAGCCCCGTCAGCGTCGCCGCCACTTCGGCGTTCTGGCTCTCCTCCTGATTGAGGAACCGGACATAGGCGCCCATCACCTCCACCCAGCGGGCAGTCAGCGCTTCGCGTTCCGCAGTTTCCAGCCGCCCTCGCAGGTAGGGGCAGAGGGCGGGATTGAGGCTGAGGTGGTTGTAAGGGTTTTGCGTCGCCAGCCCCGTGGCAATCAATTCGCCCACCAGCGACGCCACCTCTGCCACTTCCCACTGCATCATCATGGCGAGTGCGACGGGAAAGACGCCACCATGAAACACCCCGAGCACCCGCGCCCGCTCCTGGTTCTCAGGCGATAGGCGGCTCAGGGATAGCTCCACGCTGGCAAAGAGCGATTGCTCCCGGCTGCCGGGGAACTTCTGCTCCATTTCCACCATCAGCTGCACGAGCGCGGCGCGGGTGGCCTCCACGCCGCGGCTGCGCAGTGGCTATGGGTTTCCACAGACACAAAGGCGGCGCGGGTGATCTGCTGGGAGCGCACCAGCCAGCGGGCCAGTTCTGCTGCCAACGCCGTTTTGCCCTCGCCGCCCTGGCCGCGCAGCACGGCGTAGCGCTCCTGGTGCAGCAACCGCTGCAGCGCCAACAGCTCGCGGCTGCGGCCGATGAAGCCGGTTTCAGGGTTGGGCGGCAGCTCGCCGAGGCGGGTCGCCAGGGCATCTTGAAAATCCGCCAGCGTTTGCTTCGCCGGGGTGGATTTGAATAGCTGCGGGTCGTCCTTTTCCTGGTACAGCACCGGCACAAACCAATCTTCGAGGCGTAATTCGCCGGCGCCGAAGATGCGGCCGCGGCAGGTGTCGTCTTTGAGTTGGCGTTGGCCGGCGAGCATGGCGTCGCCCACCCGCTTGCCCTGGACGAGGGCGCCATAAAAAGCCTCGACAAAACGGCGCGAGGTTTCCACCAGCAGGCTGTGGCTCATGGCCACCACCGAGGCCACGCCCACCTTGAGCAGGGCCGAGGCCACACTCTCGGAGGCCTGGCCAGCCTGGGCGCTCTGGCAGGCATCAAGGCAGACCAGCGGGATGCGGTGGTCGCGCAGCAGCGGGCCGAGCTCGTCGCTGAAAACGGTGACATGCCGGCCCTGCTCCAGCTTGCTGCTGTCTTCTGGGCGCTCGAAGCAGAGCCCGCCGAGGCCCACGCTCGGGTCATACACGCCGTGGCCATCGAAGTGCACCACGTGATACGGCCTCTGCTGGTCGCGGGCGCGCTCCAGTTCGGCCCGCAGGGCGGGCAGCGTGGGCGGGCTGAGCAGGTGGAGCTTCACCAGGCCCGGTAGCGCCTCCGTTGCTTCCACCAGCGGCAGCGCACTGGAGCGGTGGTCGATGTAGCCGCAGGCGTCGTCGTCGGGACGCGCCGTGATCAGCAGGATGCGGATCGGCGGGGCAACCACAGCCACGCCGAAGCCCTCGGTGCCAGGCAGGCGCCGGCGGACCCGTGTCGGTTTGGCGCCCTGGAAGAGGTAGCTGCTGCCGTTGTGCAGCAGTTCCCAGGGCAGGCCGAGCAGGAGGGTGGCGGCTTCGCGGGTGGTGACGGCTTCGGCCTCAGGCGCCCCGGCTTCGAGCAGGTGGAGGGGGCCATGCGCAGTGGCGAAGCTCGGGCGAGGCGCGCGTAGCGCCAGGCCAGCGATCTGTAGTCAACACCATCTGAATTGGCTCAAGGTCAGATGCGCAACCGGCACGCCCTCGCCCACTCGCTTTGAGTGCTAATAGTGCCAACGCAAAACGAGATGCCTACCCATGCGCAGGACAAGGAATTTTTCGGCAATGGCGTTGCCTTTTGTTGGCAGTGCTGTGTTGGTGATGGCTGCCTCGCTGCCTGTGGTTGCCGCTCCGGCAATCACACTTGTCAGCAGCTTCACTGGGACCAACGGCATGTATCCCATAGCTCAGTTAACAGCGGCTGGAGGTGGTATTTAATACGGCACAACTTATCAAGGTGGAGCTGGAGCTGGTATCAACGGAGGCGTGTTTGAGTTCAACAGCAGCACTGGTTCGATCACCCTTAAGGGCAGCTTCACGGGAGCCAATGGCTCAGGGCCTTCTGCAGCTCTCACAGCGGCTTGGGGTGGTTTGTATTACGGTACAACTCGATATGGTGGTGACAATGGTGAAGGAGGCGTGTTTGAGTTCAACAGCGGCACCGGATCGATTACCCTCAAAAACAGTTTTACGGGATCCAATGGCGCCAATCCGGTCGGTGCGCTTACGGCGGCTGGAGGTGGCATCTATTACGGCACAGCTTACGAAGGCGGTGGTTCCAATCGAGGAGGTGTTTTTGAATTCAACAGCAACACCGGCTAGATTACACTCAAGGACAGCTTCACGCTCGCAAATGGCGCCTATCCGCTGGCGCCACTGACAGCGGCTGGAGGAGGCCTGTACTACGGCACAACTCTATGGGGGGCTGGCGGCAATGCGAATGGCGCTGTGTTCGAGTTCAACAGCAACACCGGTTTGATCACCCTGAAGGACAGCTTTACAGGTGTCGACGGCACCAGCGTCTATGCGGGGCTGACAGCCGCTGTTGGCGGCCTGTTTTACGGCACCGTGAATACTGGCGGCGCTAATGGTAAAGGTGGCATTTTTGAGTTTAATAGTGTAACTGGTTTGATTGCCCTCAAGGGAAGTTTTACAGGCACTAACGGCATGTATCCATTTGGACCATTGACCGAAGCTGGAGATAATCTTTACTATGGCGCCATCACTCGTGGGGGTCCAAATGGAAAGGGTGGTGTTTACGAATTCAACAGCTATACCGGCTTGATTACTCTCCTCAGTAGCTTCACAGACACCATCAATAACCAGCCCTTTGCGGCGCTGACGGCAGCTGGAGGAGGTAAGTATTTCATTGCAACCGAATCGGGAGGCCCCATTGGGCGAGGAGCGATTTACTCCTTCAGTGCCGGCACTCCTCAGTCCGTTCCAGCTCCCCTTCCCTTGATCGGCACCGGCGTCGCCCTCGGCTACTGCAGGCGCTTGCGTTGGCGGGTGCGGCAAACACAGCTCCGGCAACGTCTGGCATCGGGGCATGGCTCAGGCCATCCTCAGCTATGAGGTCATGCCGCTGGGCCCTGGTGCTGGGCCCCTGTCGCCCGGCCCGGCCAGACCCCGACCCCCTGGCGGAGCTGCGCGGCTCGGTGCTGCGCTTCGACGACCCGTTCGCGCCCTAGGCGACCACAGCCCGCTGGCGCCACGGTTGCTGACGACTAGACGGTGAGCACCCCCACCCCTCCTAGCTGCGCAAGCCCAGGCCCCATGGCGCCATGCTCGCCTGGCTCCAATCCGTCGACAACGCCAATCTGCAGCTCGCCTCGGTGAGCCTGGGCGAAATCCAGGCCGGCATTGAACGCACGCGGGAACAGAATGCCGCCAAGGCCAGCGCCAGCGAATCCTGGCTCGACAGCTCAGCGATAGCAGCACCATCTTGCCAATGGATGGACGGACCTTTCGGTGCTGGGACCAGCTGATGCGCCGCCGCTCCGACGCGCTCTACGAAGACGCCATGATTGCCGCCATCGCCCTGGTGCGTGGGCTCACCGTTGTCACGCGCAACGTCAAGGACTTCGACGGTTTCGGTGTGGCACTGTTCAATCCCTTCGAGCATAAGGGGCCTTGAAAGTAGCTGATCGCCTCCAATAAGCTGTTCGACAAGGCGTGCTTTTGCCGCTCTGTCGCGCACCTGGGACCACAACCGCCGGCACCGCCCTCTCCCGCCCTTAGCCTGAAACCCTCGCCGGGCCCTTGCTCGCACCGCCCCGTCCCCTGGAGATCCCGTCCGGCCAGGAAGCGGACGACGGGCTGCCGGAATCATTCAACCTGCCGGCCTCGCTCTGCGCTGGCCTGCGCTTCACTCCCGAGCATTTTGCCGAGCTGTGCCAGGCCAATCCCGAGGCGGTGCTGGAGCTGGCCGCCGATGGTTCCCTGATCCTGATGACCCCCACTGGCAGCGAAACGGGCGCCCGCAATGGCGAACTCTTTTTTCAGATCAAGGCCTGGGCCCGTGCCAGCGGCCGCTTGAAAGCCTTCGACAGCTCCAGTGGCTTCCGCCTGCCGGATAACTCCGTACTCAGCCCCGATGCCTCCCTGGTGGCCCTCGATCGCTGGCAGGCCCTCAGCGACGCCGAGCGCTGCGGGTTCGCACCCCTCTGTCCCGATCTAGTAATCGAGCTTGCGAGTTCCAGCGTAGCCGCAGGCTTCTCCAAAGGAGTTGAAGGCCCCCGTGGCCTCCCGCCCTGCGCCGGAAAATGGCCGCCTACCAGCGCAACGGCGCCCGCCTCGGCTGGCTTTTGATTCCAGAGGAGCGGGCGGTGGAGATCTGGGAACCGCTGGCCGATCCTCTGGCCGATCCCCCGGCTCCGCCGCGGCGGATTGAAGCGGCCAGCCGCCTTGAGGGAGATCCCCAGTTCCCCGGGCTGACGGTGGAGTTGGAGGAGATTTGGGCGGGCTGAGGGCGCACTTCAGGGCTGCGATGGCCAAGTTCTTTGCCCCGTGCCGTCCGCCCACACCATCACCCAGGCCCTCGCAGATGCTGCCAGCAGGCCCGTGGAGTCAGCAGCGGTAATGGGAAAGTGGTGCAGGTCAAGACCCCTTGATCGCCGGAAACAACGAGGTCGGCCTCGGCGAGCACGGCGCTGGCCAGCACCCATTCATCGTCCGCATCCACCAACCCGAGCCGCAGGGTTTGCTCGGGTCTTGGTGCGATGGGTTGACCGCGCAGGAAGGTTTCAATCACCTCGATCTGGGCGGGCGGCAGCTTGCCCTTGCGGCTGAGCACGTCGCGCAGCTCCGCTAACACCACTTCGCTGCTCACCAGGGTGTGCTCGCGCAGCACTAGCCGCAGTAGATCAGCGCAGAGGCCTCGGGCCAGAAAGGCACTCACCAGCACGTTGGTGTCGAAGAAAACCCGCACGTCGCTAACCCGCACGCCGCTCAACAGTTGGGGGCTATTCAGGAGATGGCCGTGAACACGTCGTCATCGGTGAGCCAACCGGCATTCTCGCCGAAGTGCAGGGCCTGGCGCCGCAACCGCTCAAAGCGCATCAGCTGCAGCTGCCGGCGCAGGGCGTCCCGCACGATCTCGCCGCGGGAGCGACCGGTTTCAGCACAGGCGGCCTGTAGCTCCTGCTCCAGGTCATCTTCCAGGCGGATCGTCAGGGAGCGACTTTTCATGCACTGCATTGTAATGCACTCCCCGCCAGCTCTTGGGCTGGGTCAGCGGCGGCTGTAGTGGGCGCAGCGTTCGCAGGGGCCCTCCGGCAGCACGGCGCAGCGCAGCAGGGGGGTGCGGGCGTTGTAGGTGCAACTGGGGTCGCCGATCACCCAGCCCCCTTCCCAGCAGCGGGCGTCGGCGGGCTGGCGCTGGGATTTCACCTGCAGGGCCAGGGAGGCCAGCTCGTAGATGCCGTTGCGCAGGCGGTAGCGGTGGCGGCGCTGCAGCACCAGAAAGCTGCGGTCGCCCAGCACCAACCAGCGGCCCGGTTGGGGGATATCGGCCAGCACCTCTACCTCGATCTGCTCAAGCAAGCGGTCGCTGTCTATTTGGCGAATTTCGACCTTCATCGCTCAGGGTTCAGGGTCGCTGGCGGGAACCGCTGCGGGCAGGCGGCTGGAGAAACCCCAGGCGAACAGGGCACCCACGGCCACCAGCAGGCTCCACTCCGGCAACTCCACCTCGGGATACACCAGGCGCAACAGCAGCCGCAGACCCACCAGGGCCACCGCCAGGTATCCGGCGTTCTCGAGGTGGCGGTAGACATCCAGCCAGCGGATGAACAGTTCGGCGGTCAGCCGCAGGGCGATCACGCCAATCACGCCGCCGGCGATCACCAGGGGCAAGCGATCGGTGACGGCCACCGCCGCCGCCACGCTGTCCAGGGAGAAGGCCAGATCGGTGAAGGCCAGGGTGGCCACCACCGCCGCCAGGGAGGCCCCAGGCGCGCCGGCATTAGCAGGGAGGGCCGATTCAGCCTCTGGCGATGGTGATGCCTCGGCGGTCTCGGCAGGGGCTTCGAACCCCAGGGCCGCCCGGATGGAGGGCAGCAATTGGCGTCCCGCCAGCCACAGCAGATAGAGGGCGGCCAGCAGTTGCAGGGGCCAAAAGGCCAGCACCCAGCGGGCCGCCACGATCAGGGCCAGCCGCAATACCAGGGCAAAGAGCAAGCCAAAATTAAGGGCCTGGCGCTGGCGGACCGGATCGTGCAGTTTTCGGGCGATGGCCGCCAAGGCAATGGCGTTATCGGCGGACAGCACGCATTCCAGGGCCACCAGCAGGGGCAGCAGCAGCACCATTTCGCCCCATTGATCCGCCCCCTCGATCAGGGGCGTCAGGGAGGGCATCGATTCCGCTTCCATCGCAGGGCAGATCGCTCGGCAGCGGAGCGTCAAAGAGGCACTCTAGGGAGGCCTGCGCAGGGGAGATGTCAATGGAGGTACGGGTTCAACTGGTCCATGCCGACGGCCAGGTGCGGGTTGTCCATGTCAGCGCCTACGCCGGAGAGCAACTGTTGGGCAGCGCCCTGGGGGAGGCCCCAGATGCCGAGGCCGCCGAAGATCGTGCCCTGCAGCGCTTGCAGGCCCGGCTGGCCGCCGCCCCACCCCCGGGGGCTGCGATTGGTACGGCCGTTGCCGCCATCCCAGTGCAGGTCACCCCAGCCAGCGCCGCCGCCGCCATTCCGGCCCCAATCGCGGCCAAGTACCAAACCACGCCTGCCGCCGCAGCCAGCGCCAGCGCCACCCCCCGCCAGCCGCAGCCCGAGTCAGCAGCCAAGGCCCCCACGGAGCACCCGGCGGCACCTCCCAGTGAGGCCCCCTCGACGCCCCCCGCCCCGATCGACCCTCCGCCCGAGCCCGCCGCCGCAGCCGCCCCCGCGCCTGCGCCCGAGCCTGCGGCGGAGCCCCCGGCCGACCCCGAGGATTGGAGCAGCGAGCTGCTGCACCTCGATCGGGAACTGCAGCGGTTGCAATGGGGGCGCGCCGAGGAGGAGGTGTATCTGCAGCGCGCCTTTGGCCATCCCAGCCGCAACCGCCTCACCAGCTATGCCGATCTGCTGGCCTACCTGCGGGCCATTGAAGCCCTGGGATCCCCCGCCGATCCGGTCGTCGCCGCCGTGCCCATGCGCCGCCAGGACCTGCTCAGCCAGTGTGATGCCCTGCTGCGGCAATTGGGATGGCCCAGGGAGCGGGCCCGGCAATTTTTAGAAAGTCAGCTGCAGGTGTCGAGCCGGCAGCAACTCAGTGACCAGGATCTGCTGCAATTCAACCTTTTATTGGAGGGGGAATTACTGGCGGCAGGTGCATAGCAAAAACTCAAGCAGCATCGAAACGACAGCTCAGGCTGGAAGATAAGACGGTTCCAACCTTTAGACCTGTGGTGATCAACCCGACTGACGCCATCTGGTTGGGTGCTGCCGCCTTGGCGGCCGGGCTCGTCAACGCCCTGGCTGGCGGCGGCTCACTGCTCAGCTTTCCGGCCCTGACGGCCGCCGGCCTGCCGGCCCTGGTGGCCAATCTCACCAACACTGTGGCCCTCATACCGGGACACCTGGGTGCCATCCTCGGCCAACGCCAGCAGTTGCCATCCCAGACCAAGCGCCTGGCCAGCCTGCTGCCCGCCGCCGGCCTGGGGGGCTTACTGGGGGCCCAGTTGTTGCTGCACACCAGCGAAAGGCTCTTTTACAGCCTGGTGCCCTGGCTGCTATTGCTGGGTTCCGGCCTGCTTTGGGCCCAGCCACCGTTGCGCCGCTGGATCGGGAAACGGCTGCAGCGCCAAGGCCGCAACACCCTTTCTGAAAATCAAGCGATTCTGCCGGTCCTGCTGGCATCGATCTACGGGGGTTACTTCGGCGCCGGCCTCGGCGTAATCCTGCTGGCGGTGCTGGCCCTCACCCTGGAAGACAGCATCACCCGCCTAAATGGGCTCAAGCAGGCCCTTTCGCTTGCCAGCAACAGCACAGCAGCCTGCGTATTTGTCGGCTCCGGCCAGGTGCAATGGGGGGCGGCGGTGCTGATGGCCGCCGGCGCCCTCGTCGGTGGAGCGCTGGGCGGCAGGCTGGCCGGCAAGGTGAATCCCGATACCCTGCGCGCTTTGGTGGTGATCGTCGGGGTGTCCCTGGCCCTCTTCTACTTCGTGAGATTGGGCTACTTTCGGCGCTGAGGCCCTAGCGAGGGGCTCCCAGCGCTGAGGCAGCGGCAACCTCAACTAACAGGCCTGTCTCCACTTGATAAGCGAAGCCATGGATAGGAATCCGACCAGGGGCCAGGGGATATTCACGGATACGGCGGACAACTTCGACCACACTCTTGTCGTTATTCCGTATCGTCAGCCGGTCGATGTAGTCCCCTGCCTCCGATCCAGGACCCTCGGCCCCATCGTCAAAGCCGTTGGCAGCCAGCACGGCCGTTTCAAGGCTCGGGGAAAGCAGGCTGCGGATACCCGGCTGGATCAAGGCAGGTGTCCATACAGGTGAGAATGGCGATTTTACGGGCCGCCGTGGTGCGCCCCCTCAGCACCGCCGACTACCCCACCCCGGCCCAACTGCCCAGCTATTCCCTGCTCGACTGCACCGGCTCGCGCCTGGCCCTCGCTCTGGATGCTGTGCACTGCATTGCCTACTTCGGTATACATCACAAGCTCCCTACGGCGATCCCGCGTCACGGCAGGATTCAGGGGCCGGCAACCAAGATCGAGAAAGGGATCGGCGCTGTATCCGCTGCCGCCACTCTCCCCATGCCGTTCAACTAGGCCTTCGGACCCGTCGGACAGACGTAGAGCGGGTAGCGCCCCTCCGAGTGGTGTAACTCAAGAGGTCCTGTGACCCTTTCTGGAGGGTGAACAGGAGCAGTCAGGGTATGACTGCTTGGAGGCTGATTGCGCAGCTCCATTTTGCCATTATAGACCCTGATCGCTGAATTTTCAACTCA
>CAMDWF010000021.1 GCA_945878795.1 Synechococcus sp. UW140 | reverse complement strand
CCTTCGAGCCCGTTGAGCCGCTGCTGGGTTTGCTGCAGCAGGGTCTCTTCGCCAGTGCCCGCCAGTGCCCAGTACTGCTTGGGATAACTCGCCCGAGAGAGCGGCCACAGCCGGGTGCCGGTGCCACCGCAGAGGATGACGGGGACGAGCTTGCTCTGGGCCATGGGGGAGGAGGTGATCGGGCTATTCAAGGTCAGTCGTCGCCTCTCGCCCAGTCTTGGGTGCCAGATCAGTCTTGGGGCACTGCAGCCCGGCAGCATCACGTCACGCCATGATGACGATGCTCGATGACGTCATCATCATGCGCACCATCGTTGATCTTCCTGAGCCCGAGCGTCTCCAGCTGGATGCGATCTGCTCGCAGCGGGGGATTTCCAGGGCCGAGGGGGTTCGCCAGGCCCTGCGACTCTGGCTGCAGGAGTGCACGCCGAACCACGCTGCTGTCTTTGGCCTTTGGAGCCAGCGTCCGGGGGACGGCCTCAGCATCCAGGAGGACTTGCGCGCGGAGTGGCAGCGGCCGTGACACTGCTGCTGGATAGCAATGTGCTGATCGATGTCCTGCAAGGACGCCGGGCGGCGCTGGCCTGGCTCGAAGCCCAGGAGGGTGCTGCGATCAGTGTGATCAGCTGGATTGAAGTGTTGGTGGGCTGTGAGCCCGATCAGCTTGAGCCGGTGAGGAGCTGGCTGTATGGCTTCGCCCGCTTCGAACTGGATCAGCCGGTTGCGGAGATGGCTGTGGTTTGTCGCCAGCAGCTTGGTTTGAAAGTGCCCGACGCGATCATCCTGGCCACGGCCCGACGTCACGGCTTGATCTTGGCCACCCGAAACAGCATGGATTTCCCGATGACATTGGGGGATGTGATCCATCCCTATGGGATTTAAAGATCCAGCAATCCAGGCGGCGGCGTGATGCCAATCCAGCCCTGCTCCATCTCCACCACCGGCACGATTGCTTCGACAAAGGGGATCAGCACCTGGCGGCCATCGAGATCGATCTCCAGCAGGTCGTTGCCGGCATGGATCAGGTTGCTCACCGTGCCGATGGCGGCTCCCTCCAGCCGTACCTCCAGCCCCACCAGATCCAGCAGATGGAATTCGCCCTTGGCCAGCTTGGGGCGATCGCTGGCCTTCACCACCAGTTCCTCTCCCACCAGGGCCTCGGCGGCTTCGCGGGAATCGATCCCGGCGAAGCGCACCACAAACAACTCCTTGCCGGGTAGCTGGCGGCCGCTGAGTAATTCAATTGGGCGGGCGGGATCCTTGCGGCGCTGCAACCAACGCTCGCCTGGCTTGGTGAAGCGCTCCGGGAAGTCGCTGAGGGGCAGGATGCGCAGCTCGCCCTTCAGGCCTTGGGCGCCCACCACCTTCCCCACCACCATCAACTCGTCGGGTTGTGTTGGATCGATGCCCACGCTTTGCTCCATCCCCAAAAGAGGGCCTGATGCCCCTGATAATGACGCTATGCCCAAAGGCAGCTTCCCAACGCTCTGATTGAGATCCCTGTGGCCGACCTTCCGATCCTTCCCGGTTCCACGGTGGTGGTGCGCGATAACCGTTCGATTTACAACGGCTACAAGGGCTTTGTGCAGCGCATCAGTGGCGTGCAGGCGGCGGTGCTGTTTGAAGGCGGCAACTGGGACAAGCTCGTCACCATGCCCCTCAAGACCCTTGAACAGGTCTGAGGTTTCAAGCTCCCAGAGTTGAACGGCGACAGGCTTCCAGGGCTGAGCGGGCCGCATCCTGTTCTGCTGCCCGCCGCGACTGGCCCCAGCCTTGGTGGGCTGGCTGGCCGGAGATGGTGACTTCGCACCAGAAGCGTTGGGGGTCGGCATGGCCCTGGCTGCGTTCTTCGCAGCGGTAGCTGGGCAGGCCCAGGCCTTGGCCCTGGCTCCATTCCTGCAGGCCCGATTTCCAGTTATGGCGATCGGGATCGGCCTCCAGCTCGGCGGCGCTCCGCTGCCAATGGGGGGCGAGCCACTGCAGCACGGGCTCCAGCCCGCCCTGGCTGCCCCCCCAGGCGCTGTAGATGGCCCCGATCAGGGCTTCGGTGCATTCGGCCCGCACCGTGGCCTGGCCCGCTTGATCGCCATGGGCCATCGCGCCCAGGTGCAGAACGCTTTCGATGCCGCAGTGCTCGCCCAGATCGGCCAGCCAGCGGTCGCTCACCAGTTGGGCCCGCAGGGCCGAGCGGCGGCCGACGCTGAGGCTCTTGTGGTGCTGCTCCAGATACATAGAAGCGGCAAGCCGCAACACCGCATCTCCCAGAAATTCGAGCTGCTCGTGGTTGATCGCCAGGCCGGCTGAGCTGTGGCTGAGGGCCTCTTCTACGGGAGCTAGCGACTTGGCGTCCACCCCAGGCCCCCCTGGGGCTGTGGGGTCCAGGCCCAGCTGGCCCAGGAAGGCAACCAGTTGCTCGAGGCGGCCTGATTTGAGGCTTGTTTTCATGGCGGGCTTCAACTGAGCAGTGGAAGTCAGAGGCTCACCATTTCGATGCTGGTTTGGGAGGGTAGATGGCTGGCTTGGTCTTCGCTGAGGCCATCGAGGTGGAAGCGAATCGCCTCGCGAATCTCTTGGAGCAGTTCGGTTTTGGTGGCCGCTGTGGCAATGCAGCCAGGCAGCGCCGGTACGTAGGCCGAAAGATTGGTGCCGGCTTGCTTGATGACAACGGCGAAACTTGTGCTCATGGCAAGGTCACTCCGGCTTGTTTGGCGATGCTTTTGAGCGTGCCTGGGGCCAGCTCATCACTGGGCTTTCCTGCAACCGTAACCCTGCCGGGCTTGGTTGGGTGTCGCGTTCAAAGGGGTGAAAGCAGGACATAAGCCGGGTTCTGTTCTCCGCAGCCCAGAGCTGAAGCGCTGGGCGTTGGGGATGGTCATCTGTCTGGGACCGCCGTTACCGGCGGCCTCGAGCGGCGCACTGTGAGCGGGACTGGTGAGATGGCCAACCGTTGTCCCTGGGCCTTGCTCCCGGCCGGGGTTTACCGAGCCAGCACCTCTCGATGCTGCTGGTGCGCTCTTACCGCACCCTTGCACCCTTGCCTGTGCCACGGGCAAGCCCGGGCCATCGGCGGTGTGTTTCTGTGGCACTCTCCTCACGGTCACCCGCACTGGGCGTTACCCAGCAAGCCTGGCCATTGGGGAGCCCGGACTTTCCTCAACCAAGCCTGGCCCTGGCCCGAAGACCTGGCCAGCTTGATTGCGACCACCTCGCCTGCTTTCGGGATCCATCATGCCCGCCTGGCCAACGGGGATAATGCCTGGCGAGGGGCTGTAGCTCAGCCGGATAGAGCGACGGTTTCCTAAACCGTAGGTCGTGGGTTCGAGTCCCGCCAGCCCCGTCTTGAAGCCAATGGTGGGCCTTCGGTTTAGGTGAAGGCTCCCACCGTTAGCCCGATGAGTTGGCGGAGGTGCTGCAACTGCGAAGCGGTGATGTGAGACCCCGTCACTTCTGTGATGCGCGTCTTGGCGGCACACGTCAGGTTCTGCGGAAGCAGAAAGCTCACTTTCTTGCAGCCGTTGGTGGCTGTGGGCTGCAGAACTATGGTCAGATCTGGCATGGCCAGCTTGGGATCACCCGTCATCGGCACCACCAAAACCGTTGGATAGGAGGGGTCAAATAGCTCGGTGTCCTGGACCACGACGGCGGGTCTGAGCTTGTTTGGCTCGGGTGGATGGGGATCCTGAGCTGGATCGTTTGGATCCTTTCGCCATTCGACAGTAACGATCTGCCCAGCCTTGAGGTCCACGCGGATGGTTAGAGGTTGAAGGGCTCAGGGGTGGACCAGTCGCTGATGAAGGCCTTGGCTTCTGGATCCGTCGCGATGTGAACAGCCACCCCCTTGCTCTGAGCCCTGATGCGGGTACGCAGGGCATCCATTGCGCTCAGTGAGCTGCTGACTTGAACGATGCGGCGCCCCCCTCGCTCGCGGCTGTGGATGGTGAACGGCCCATCAGCCTTTGGGGTGGCTTGATCAGCTGGAGTCATGCCAAGAATTTTGACAGCTAGCCGCAGCGGCCTGATCCCCGATGATAAGTCCGGAACCCCGTTGATTTCCTTAGATCTGCCGCATTCAGGTGTTAGGTAGCCCTTGAAGCAAGCAGAGCTCCTCAGCCTCTGGGCATGTCTGGGGCCTATGGGTGCGACTTGGGTGGCCGATTGCAGCATTGCTTGGTCTTGTGCTGCCGGCAAAGGTGAGCGCCCAGCCGCTGCCAAGCCCCGGCCCCTATCTCTCAATTGGGGGTGGTGCATTGCAGACCCAGACGTTCAGCAATGGCAGCGTTGATGCTTCGTTCCAACTGGGCCCATCCCTTGAAAAGCCCTTCATAGGCACCCTGCTGGAACTCGGCCAGGAGCCTCCCCACACCCATGTGCTCAACGACTTAGTCGGGAATTTGGCCGTTCAAGGCGTTGATGTGGCTTCGATCGCGGCCTTGCCCCTGAAGGCCCTCACCCGCATGACCATCAGCAGCCGCTACCCGATCGCAACGGCCGAGGCCGTGATCGCTTTTCTGGAGCAGCTGGATCGACCTGGGGCTTGATCTGCTGACGCGACCCCCGCGTGGTGAGATTTGGGGCGAGTTCAAGTTGGCAACCACTCGAGGCGATGGAGCCCTGAAAGATCCAGTTGTTGTCTTTTCGACCACAGATCGTGGTGGTCTTGTTTTTGGCGTGGGCAGCTTCGATCCTTGTGCTTCATCCAGTTTGAGGGCTCTGTGATGGCCGAAGACCGCAATCCCTGGGACCGATTGGTTCCCCTTGAGCAAGGCGAGCCCAGTCGCCAGCCAGGCATCCTCAAGGGGCAGTTGATGCTCCCAGAGCCAAGCGACCTGTTGGCCCCCTCTGCCAAACCCTGTGGTGAAACCAGTAGAGAACGGCATCATGGGTGGATGAACCGCTCGCTTGACTGGCTGCATCAAGCCCAGGCCGATCTGGCCCAGGCCCAGCTCAGTGCCGATGGGGGCCACCATGAATGGGCCTGTTTTGCCTGCCACCAGGCTGCTGAAAAAGCTCTCAAGGCCCTGCACCTGCATCTCGGCCAGCAGGTGTGGGGCCATGGCTTGGGGCGCTCGTTGCGGGATCTACCCCCCGAGGCCTCTGCCTCCCTTGCAGTTGCTGTGCCTGATCTCGAAGATCGGCTGCGCATCCTGGATGCCCTCTACATCCCCACGCGCTATCCCGATAGCCTCCCCGATGGGGCCCCAACAGATCACTTCGGCCGTTTGCAAAGCGCAGACGCTTTCAGCCATGCCCGTGCGCTCGTTGACGCAATCGCTGCTGCGTTGGCCCAGCCCTGAGCAGGTGCTCTCAGAAGTGGCTGCTTGGGCAGCTGCCCAGCAAGCCCAAACCCCTTCGCTGCAACGGGTTGGCCTGTTTGGCAGCTACGGCCGTGGCACGGCCGGGGTGGGTAGCGATCTGGATCTTTTGCTCGTGGATGCCTCCGCCGAAGGCCCCCAACATCAGCGCCTGCTGCGATGGCCCCTAGAGCAACTCCCCTTGAGCTGTGATGCCCTGGTGCTCACCCCCATGGAGCTGGAGGAGTTGCTCGCCAGCGGCAGCCGCATGGCCTTGGAGCTGCAGCGCGATCTGCGCTGGCTGCCCATGGAAGGGTCGCTCACGCCGCAGGCTCGGGGCAAAACGACCTCGGCTCAAGCGTTGATCGGCTGCGCTGGCTATCAGGGTGCCGTGGTGCCGCTGGAGCAGGTGGATCCTGCCCTCTATGCCAATCGCCCCCTGCCCGGATGAGCTTGCCGGTGGCGCTCGACACCACTGTTTTGGTGCGCTTGCTCACGAACGCTGATCCTGTCCAGGCCCAGCTGATTCCCCTGGCGTGGCTAGGGCTCAACCCAGTTCGCCAAGGGCAAGCCTGCAATGCGCTGGAACTCCCTCTGGTTGTTGGTCACCACAGTGGCTCCCTCTGCCAGGGCATGGCAGGCGATCCAAAGGTCGTTGGCGTCGATGGGTGTGCCCGCTCGTTTCAGGGCCGTTGCCTGCTCTGCATAGTGCTGACAGATCTCTGGTCCTTGGGGAAACAGCACCGGAACCTGTAGGACCAGTCGCTCAAGCTGTTGTTCCAGGACGACCCGCTTGTTGCTGCCAGCGGCGCCTTGGAGCAGCTCGGCCCAGGTCACAAATGACATCGCAAGCTGATCCGCTTCTGGCAGCGCATCAATGCGATCCGCCACTTGGGGGGGCTTCTTCTTGATCAGGTAGATCAAGATGTTGGTATCAAGCAGATAGATCACAGGCTTTCGCGATCCTGCATGGCCAAGGCCGAAGCATGGTTCTGCTCGAGGGCGTCCGCGAAGGTGCTCCCGAATCCCGCCAAGGTTGCAAGCAGCGCGGCACCCCGCTGCCTGGGGCAGGGATGAATGAGCAGGTCGCCCTCAGGCGTGCGCGAAATCTGGACCCGATCGGTGGTCAAGCGGAATTCCGCCGGGATCCTCACAGCTTGGCTGTGACCATTCATAAAGACTCGGCTTGGCAGGGAAGCCATCGCTGTGTGTACAAAGCTGTTCATACAGCTTAGGGGGGCTCTGCGCTGCTGAGCTCACTCAAACATCCGCTTTTGATCCCTATGGCGGCGGGCTTCGCGGCGGGTGAATTCGCCCACGGTGGGGTTGGGCACGGTGGGATCCACGTGGGCCACCTGGCCCCAGAGATCGCGGGGGGCTAGGCGCAGGCTGATGGCGCCATCGGGGGCTTTGGTGAGGTGGTACCAGCGCTTTTGGCCGCAGCTGGCGCAGTAGAGCTCCTCCAGCCACTCGCTTGAGAGCACCAGCACCGGGTAGGCGTTGATCACCAGCTTGGCCTTGCCGGCGGGCATGCCGCGCGCCACGAGCTCCTCACTGGTGAGTAGGTGCAGGTAGTACTTGCGGCCGTTGCCCAAGAGGGGCTGGTCCAGGTGCCTGGGGCAGGCCAGCTTTCGGCCGGTGGGCGGGCGCCGGCGCCGCTGGGGCT
The DNA here is from genome assembly GCA_945878795.1 of Synechococcus sp. UW140. Taxonomy (GTDB): domain Bacteria; phylum Cyanobacteriota; class Cyanobacteriia; order PCC-6307; family Cyanobiaceae; genus Cyanobium. The sequence goes on along the minus strand of CAMDWF010000021.1, from coordinate 7,498 downwards.
TGGCGGCTTCCTGGAGACGTTCCTCGGGCGGGGGCGAAGCGGGCACAAACAGGTGCTTAAAGCCTTTCGATCCTGCCAGGGCGGGGCTTTTGCGATCCCGGATGGGCGTCCAGTTGTTATGCGGAATCTGCAAATTGCTGCCCATTGCCCCCCCCCTGCCTTTGCGAGCAGATCTGGGGCCTATGCGCTGCTGAGCGTGCGATTCTGCAAGGGTCTGATCGAGATGGTTGAGCCCAGCTCCTATCCGGCGGTCATTGGCTGGGATTGGTATGTCTGAACTGGGTTTTGGCCGCTTGACGTGTGATCTGGCTCTTTCAATTGTTTGCTTAGCTTCATAGCCGTCGTTGACCAAACTTTCGCGCCTCAATTCACTTCTAAGCAACCCGCCCATCGGCCTCGATGCATCGGTACTCAGCCGGCGGCTGTGTTTGCTCTGGTTTGATGCGGGCTTGATCGCGGTGTCGTTTTGGGGTGCCCTGGCCCTGCGCCTCAATGGCGAGGTGGGCCCGCAGCTGGCCAACACCAGCTACCTGTTGCCGGTGGCTATTGCCATCGGTTTATTCATGTTTCTGGGTAGCGGCTGGTATCGGGGCCTGACCCGCTATTCGGGGAGCCTGTCGCTCTATGGCTTACCGCCCCGGGCCGCCGTGGTGGCCTTAGCGCTGCTGTTGGTGAGCACCCTGCACGGTGGGCCCCAGCCGCCTCGCAGCTTCTGGCTGCTGTTTTGGCTGTTGCTGAGCGCCCTGGTGATGGGCAGCCGGATTGTGCTGCGCGACCTGCTGCGCTTTGGTCTGCAATGGTCCGGCCAGGGCCAGGGCCAGGGCCAGGGCCAGGGCAGCAAAACCCTGATCTATGGAGCCGGGGAAGCGGGGCTGCGGCTGCTGGAGAGCCTGCGTTTTGATCTGCGCTTTTCCATCGTTGGCCTGCTCGACGACGACCCCACGCTCTGGGGCCGCCAGGTGCAAGGCCTGGCCATCCACAGGCCCGATCAGCTTGATGGGCTCATCACCAAGCAACACATCCGCCAGGTGCTGCTGGCCATGCCCTCAACGCCGCTTTCTAGGCGCAGCCAATTGGTGCGGCAGTTCAAAGCTATGGGCCTGGAGGTGATGGCGATGCCCTCATTAGCCCAGATCGCCTCAGGCGAGAGCTCCGTGAGTGAGTTGCGTCCGGTGGCGATTGAAGAGCTCTTGGGCCGCGAGCCGTCTGAACCAATCCCCGAGCTTCTGCAGGCAGCGGTGCAAGGGGAAGCGGTGCTGGTGACCGGGGCAGGGGGATCGATTGGATCGGCCCTCTGCCGCCGGGTGCTCAGCCAGCGGCCCAAGGTTTTAGTGCTGCTGGAGCGCAATGAATTTGCCCTCTATGCCATCCACCAGGAGCTGCATGGCAAGGCATGGGCAGAGGGCATCGAGCTGGTGCCAGTGCTTGCCGATGTGGCCGATCGGCCGCGGATGGAGATGCTGCTGCGCCGCCATGGCATCACGGTGCTCCTTCATGCGGCGGCCTATAAGCATGTGCCTTTGGTGGAAGCCAACGTGTGCGCAGGGCTAGCCAACAACATCTTTGGTACCCGCTCTGCCCTCGATGCGGCCATCGCCTGCGGCCTGAAGCGCTTCACGTTGATTTCTACGGATAAGGCGGTGCGGCCCACCAATGTGATGGGGGCGAGCAAACGGGTGTGTGAGCTGCTGGTGCAGGATGCTGCAGCGAGGGTGGCAGAGCAAGGCAGCGGGCCGATTTGCTCCATGGTGCGCTTTGGCAACGTGCTGGGCTCGTCGGGCTCGGTGGTGCCCCTGTTTCGAGAGCAGATTGCAAGCGGGGGGCCAATCACTGTTACTCACCCAGAGATCACCCGCTATTTCATGACCATCCCGGAAGCGGCCCAGCTGGTGCTCCAGGCCACCGGAATGGCGCAGGGGGGAGAGGTGTTTGTGCTGGATATGGGCGAACCGGTGAAGTTGGTGGATCTGGCCCGGCAGATGGTGGAGCTCTCGGGCTGTACGGTGCGCGATAGCCAGAAGCTAGATGGTGATATTGCGATTACGTTTACGGGCCTCCGGCCAGGCGAAAAGCTCTATGAAGAGCTTTTACTCTCTGATAGCGATCAGTCCACGGGGCATCCCTTGATTCGCCAGGCTCAGGAGAAAAGGCTGCCTAGTTCGATTTTGACAGATCACTTGCTTAAGTTATCCCAAGATTTAAGCCTCTTTGATGCCCAGGAAGCTATTTCTTGTCTCCTGGAAATAGTGCCTGAATTTTCAACAAAGCCCGCAAAAGCCACTCAATATCCGTAGAAAGAAATCCAAGTTTATTTCTTCCCCGGTACAGCCTCAATGATTTCCATCACCCATGTTCGATCAATCTGCTGCATCGGTGCGGGCTACGTGGGCGGTCCCACGATGGCGGTGATTGCCGACCGTTGCCCGCAGATTCAGGTGAAGGTGGTGGATCTCAACGCTGAGCGCATCGCGGCTTGGAACGATTCCGATCTCTCCAAGTTGCCGGTGTATGAGCCGGGACTTGATGCGGTGGTGGCTCGCTGCCGGGGCCGCAATCTGCATTTTTCCACCGCTGTGGAAGCTGCGATCGCGGCCACGGGCTGGACGGGCACCCTGATGCGGCTCAACCCGCTCACGCCGCTGATCCTCAATGCCCGCACCTGATTCACCGGCCTGGCTGGCTATGCCGATCCTGATCGAGCGGATGAGTGCCTGAGGCTCACTCCTGGCCAGCAGCAGCACCTCGTTGTTTGGTCTAAAGTCGGATCATGAGCGCAATCCAAGCTGTTACCGAAGCATCGGCTGTTGCCGAGGCGCCCGCTGTTACTGAGGCCCAGTTCACTGAGCGAGTGGTGCGCATGGGCGTGGTGAGACCTCCGGCCACGGCCCCTGCCGCGATGAAGGGGCTGTTGCGTCAGGGGATCTGCAGTGATGCGGCCCGGGAGTGGCTCCACCAGAGGCCGGAAGCCGTGGCCGATCGCAACCAGCTGCTGGCGGCGATCTACGAGCGCCTTGAAGAATGCCCTTCGCCCGCCACCGAGTGGCAGGCCGTGCGTGAGGTGCTGGCCGACGACGAGCTGCTGGCCAGCCTGCTCGGCATTGGCGCAATATCGGTGCGGCGTTATTCAAAAGGTGAGCGCAGCTGCTCCGATGCTGTGGCGGCCCGGCTCCACTGGCTGGCCCTGGTGATCGAGCAGCTCGAAGGCAGCTACAACGCCTACGGCATCCGCCGGTGGTTCCAGCGGTCCCGCGCCGCACTGGATGGCCAGACACCCCTGGATCGCCTGCAGGGCAGCTGGGATCCCGATGATGGGGCGATTCAGCCGATTCTGGTGCTGGCCCGCTCAGCGAGCCTGGGCATGATTGCGAGTTGATGCCACTGTTGAATCCCCTGAGGCTCGGCTTTCGGGTCTGCGATCGCCGCCACCCCTTTCTCTGGAGTGGTGCTGGTCAGGGGAGCGGCCGCTGGAACCGCTCTGGCGATCAACCGGTGCACTATCTCGCCAGCACCCCCACGGTGGCCTGGGCTGAGTGGATCCGGCATCAGGAGATCACCGATCCAATCGACCTCGCTGGCGTTGCTGCAGCTCTCTGGGCTGTGTTGATCCCCCAGGAGTGGGGGACTCGTGACCTTGATCCCGTGGCGCTGCCCCTGGATCAGGTGTTGGACACCAGCACTGCTGCCCAAGAAGCCCGTTTGGCATTGGTGGAGGCCCTGAAAAAGCAGGGAGCTCAGGGTTTGCTGGCGCCAACCGCAGCACTGCATGACAGCGACAGGGTGCTGCCGGCTGTGCGCGTGAGCAACGGCATCGAACAGCCCGAACAGCTCGCGATACCTGCCCAGGTGATCTTGCTGTGGTGCGAGGCGCGTGCCTTGCCGGGCTGGTGGTGTGTGCCTGAAGGGCGTCCAGGGGCCGAGCTGCTCCCCCTGGTGCGGCGGGAAGGGCTGCTGGCCCTATGAATGGAACCTGCTTTCAGGGCATCCCCAATGCGGAAGTGCGCGACTACCGACCATATCCAGGCCTTACCAATGGATAATTTAGAAGCCATGGCCGCCATGGCTTCCAAGCCGGAACGAACCCCGGTGCCACCACCTTCCTGGTGCTCGAGCCCAACCGGATCGAGAAGCAGTACTGGAAAGACCTGTGGTGCTACCGGGAGCTGTTGCGTGTGCTCGCCTATCCGAAATTACGGCTCCAAAGCGTCGATGGTGAGCGCTTGCTGGAGGATCTGCTGCCCTGGCGCGAAACCTGGAGTGCGGCCATCCCCAGCAGCATGCGCGCCCAGGTGTTCCTGGATCTGGCCCTGAAGCAGGAGGTTGTTCCTCTGCAGATCATCAACCCAGCCGTCTTCCAGTCTTGGCGGGCCACCAACCCCTAGCTGGTTTGGCTATGGACGCAACTGGCTACGCGGGTGCTCCCCTGAACGTTTCTTTCATGACCCGCCCCCCTGCATGAGCAATTCCGACGTAGTGATCCGCCAACTTGGTTGAACTGGCACCACTCTGAGCCCCAGCCCCAAGGGTCGCATGCGGGTACTGGAAAAAATGAGGGCAACGACCAATCCATCTTCCTACTACCTATTCGATACACCTAGCCCCCATACCTGATTTGCAACTGTGCAGGAGTCTGTACAGCTCTACAAATTCAAGATGTACAGATTCAGGGAGGCGCCCACATTGCCAATGCTTCCCCCTAATCCGCCAGGCTCCCCAGCCCGAACGAACTCCAAAGCCACCGCCACCTACCAACACCCGGCGCCACCAGCTCCCGCACGACCTGCAACCCCAAAACTCTTGACCAGCCCCACCTTTATGCGCCTGCCGCTGCAGAGCCTGCTCAGCCAGGAGCCGGCCGCCCAACTGATCCGCAGCACAGCACGGCAGCAGTGGCGGCTGATAGCCCTAAACCTGGGTAGCAGCCTGGTGGAGGCCTTCACGGAAGGGGCCACTCTGGCGGTGGTGTTTTTGGCGGTTGATGTGCTGTCGGCACCGGCGGGCACTCCGTTCAACTGGGCCAGCAATCCGATCGTGAGCCGTTTGCCGGCGGCGGCGAATTGGCTGAACGGGCTGCCGGCCACAGGAGTGTTCGCAAGCCTGCTGGCGCTGGCGGTGTTGCTGCAGGCGCTGCAGAGCCTCACCCGCTTTCTCAGCTTGGTGAGCGTCGGCTATTTCGCTGCCCGCTGCAGGGCGCTGGTCACCGCGCGCATTCATAGCCAGGTGCTCGCTTTCAGCTTTCCCTGCGCCAGCGGCTACAAGGTGGGCGACCTCACCGATTACGCCGGCAATGGCCCTGAGGCTATCCGCATGCAGATTGAGCAGGGCAGCCAGCTGTTGGTGGGGGTGCTGCTGATCGCCACCTACCTGGCGGTGCTGGTGGGCATCTCCCCCTGGCTGCTGCTGGCGGTGCTGGTGATGGGTGGGCTGATCACCATGGTGCAGAAGCAGCTGCTGCCGCGGATCCGGGCCGGCTCCCAGGCGGTCAGCCAGGCCCAGTTGGCGATCAGCAGCCGGATCACGGAAGACTTCCAGGGGTTGAGGCTGCTGCACAGCAGCGGCCAGCTGAATGCGGCCGATCAGCACCTGCGCAGCCGCATGGGCGAGCTGGAACGCCAGCTGCGCGGCCAGGCGCGGCGGCTGGCCGTGGTGGGGCCCTTTTCCAGCTTCCTGCCGATCCTGGCGATTGCCGTGATTGCCGGGCTGAGCCTGCTGCTGCTGGGTGGGCGCAGCACCGGAGTGCTGCCCAGCATGGTGACCTTCGTGCTGGCGTTGCAGCGGCTCAACGGACGCTTGAGCGGTGTGGCTGGCACCTTCAATCAGCTGGCCGACAACAATGGCCGGCTCGCTCGGCTCAACCAGTTCCTATCGCCGGCAGGCAAGCAATTCCGCCGCCAAGGCGGCATCCCTTTCCGGCAGCTGCAGGGCCAGATCCGCTTTGAGAACGTTGGCCTGCGTTACGCCCCCGAGCTTCCCCCATCCTTGGGTGACATCTGCTTCGCTTTGCCAAAAGGCCAAATGGTGGCCCTGGTGGGCCCCAGTGGAGCGGGCAAGAGCTCAATTGCAGACCTACTTACCGGCCTCTATGCCCCTACAGCCGGGGAGATCTGGATAGACGACACCCCCTTGGAGCAGCTGGAGCTCAGCAGCTGGCAGCAGCGGCTTGGGGTGGTGAGTCAGGACACATTTTTGTTCAACTGCACGATTGCCGAAAACATCGCCTTCGGCACACCTGGGGCCACGCCGGCCCAGATTCAGGCCGCCTGCCAGGCGGCCCAGGCGGCGGGCTTCATCGAGAGCCTGCCGCTTGGCTACGACACCCTGGTGGGCGAGCGGGGCTACCGGCTCAGCGGCGGCCAGCGGCAACGGCTGAGCTTGGCGCGGGCGATCTTGCGCGACCCCGAGCTGCTGATCCTCGATGAGGCCACCAGCGCCCTGGATACCCAGAGCGAGCGGCTGGTGCAGGAGGCGATCGAGCGCTTTGAACGCAACCACACGGTGCTGGTGATCGCCCACCGGCTGAGCACGATCGTGCGGGCCGATCAGATCCTGGTGCTGGATGGGGGACGCATCGCACAACGCGGCAGCCACACCAGCCTGCTGGCAGCTGGCGGCCTGTATGCCCAGCTGTGGCAGCAGCAGAGCCAAACCACCCAACCAGCCCACGCTTGATTCCGATGACCTTCAATTCCAGCTCCCGCATCCTGATCACCGGCGGCACCGGCAGCTTCGGTAAAGCGTTCATCGCCGAAACGCTCAGGCGCTTTCCAGATATCAAGCGGTTGGTGGTGTATAGCCGTGATGAGCTCAAGCAGTGGGAGCTGCAGCAGCTGTATCCAGATAGCCAATATCCACAGCTGCGTTTGTTCCTTGGCGATGTGCGCAACCAAAACCGGCTTAAGCGTGCTCTTGAAGGGATAGACACTGTTATCCACGCAGCAGCCTTGAAACAGGTACCAGCGGCTGAATACAACCCTATCGAGTTCATCAATACCAATGTGCTCGGAGCTGAAAACGTGGTGCAGGCCTGCCTCGATACCGATGTGAAGCGCGTGGTGGCACTGAGCACAGACAAAGCAGCCGCGCCGATCAATCTCTATGGCGCCACCAAGCTCTGTTCAGACAAGCTGTTCATCGCAGCAAACAACATCAAGGGCACCCGTGATCTGCGCTTTTCGGTGGTGCGCTACGGCAATGTGATGGGCTCGCGCGGCTCGGTGATTCCTTTCTTTTTAGAGAAGGCCAAAAGCGGTGTGCTGCCGATCACCGATCCAGCAATGACCCGCTTCAATATCTCACTCAACGAAGGTGTGGCGATGGTGCTCTGGGCGCTGGAGAACGCCCTTGGTGGCGAACTGTTTGTGCCCAAGATCCCCAGCTACCGGATTACCGACGTGGCCGAGGCAATCGGCCCGAGCTGCGAGAAGCCGATCACTGGCATTCGCCCTGGTGAAAAGATCCATGAGGAGATGATCACCAGCTCCGATAGCTTCACCACGATCGA
>CAMDWF010000020.1 GCA_945878795.1 Synechococcus sp. UW140 | reverse complement strand
GGACGCTCCACGGTGGTGAGCATGTGCTGGAGACCATGGCCGAATTCGTGGAAGAGGGTTTCCACTTCCTGGAAGGTCATCAGGCTGGGGGTGTCCCCCACCGGTGGGCTCTGGTTGCAAACCAGGTAGGCCACAGGCAGCACGGGCGTGCCGTCCGGCTTGGTCTGCCGCACCAGGCATTCATCCATCCAGGCCCCGCCCCGCTTGCTACCGGGACGGCTGTAGGGATCGAGGTAGAAGGCTGCCAGGGGTTGGCCGCTGTCGCGATCGAGGACCCGGAAGAAGCGCACCTGCGCATGCCAGACGGGGGCCTCGCCATCGGCGGCCACGATCGTGATGGCAAACAGGCGGTCACATAGCCCGAAAAGCCCCGCCAGCACCTGGGGTAGGGGAAACCAGGGCCGCAGGGCCTCGCTATCGAGCTCGAAGAGTTCCTGGCGCCGGGCCTCGGCCCAGAAACTGACATCCCACGGCTTCAGATCGGCGGCCTCCGGAACCCCAGCGCGGGCGGCACATTGCCGCAGTTCCTCCAGCTCCCGCCGGGCGGCGGGCAGGGCGGCGACCCGCAGGTCTTCAAGCAGCGCTTCCACCTCCTGCTCCGAACCAGCCATTTTGGAGGCGAGGCTGACTTCGGCCCAGTTGGCGTAACCGAGGCGCTGGGCCTGGGCCAGCCGCAGGCCCAGGATCCGTTCAATCAGGGGCCAGTTGCCACCCTCTTCGCCCGAGGCCCTGCTGACATGGGCCTTGTAGGCCCGCTCCCGCAGGGCCCGGTTGCGGCCGTATTGCAGGAAGGGGCCGAAACGGGGCATGTCCAGGCCCAGTAACCAGGGGCCGGCCGCGGCTGTTGGGGCGGAGCCATCGACTTGGCTGTGGCCGGCTTCGCCGGCCGCCTGGGCCAGCAGTTGACGCACGCTCTCGGGAAGGCCTGCCACCTCGTCTTCGCCTTCCAGCAGCAGGGTCCAGCCGTTGGTGGCGTCGAGGACGTTGTTGCCGAAGCGGGTGCCGAGTTCGGCCAGCTCCTGGTTGGTGGCATTGAAAGCTTGCTGCGCTTCGCCCTCAAGGCCGACACCACGCAGGTCCATGTCCCGCAATTCGGCCGCCAGGATGCGTTGCTGGGTGCCATCCAAGCCCCCCTGGCGCTCCAGGGCCCGCAGGGCGGCGTAGACCGTGCGGCTCTGGCCGGCACGGTTTCCAAAGGCCACCACCGCCGGCTGCTGGCTGGCATGGGCCTCGCGCAGCTCGGGGCTGTTGCACACCCCGTTGAGATGGCTCACCACCCCCCAGCTCCAGCGCAGCCGTTCCCCGAGGCGATGCAGGGGATCCATGACTTCAGGCCAGCCGAGGGGACGGCCCTGCTCAAGGGCCAGCGCCAAGGTTGCTTCCAGTTGATCCAGTTCGCTTTCCAGTTGGTTCAACAGCTCCGGAATGTGGCTGCTGACCTGGTCCGGCGTGATGGCCTCGAACGTGGGCAGGCCTTCACCAGCCAACAGGGCGGGACGTTCGAGTGAAGCGGTCATGGGGTGAAGGTCGTTGTTGATGTTGAGGGTTATTCCAACCCAACCGAACCGGCCATGGGCCCCGTGGCAGGGCGGATCTCCGCGCGGGGGGCCTTGGGAGCGTTGGCGGGGGCTTTAACCCAGGCCGATGGGGCCAGTCAGGGCAAGGGGATTCTGGTGGGCGACTCCGTTGGCCAAGGCATTGGTGCTGGCTTCGTAGAGATTGATTGCCACCCTGGGCCAGAAACCGATCACCAGGGTGGGCACCAGCAGACTGAGGCCAATCAAAAGTTCCCGGGGCTTCATGTCGCCCACCTCCGCCAGGGCGGGGATGCGGGGACCAAAGAACACCCTGCGGCAAAGGGAGAGCAGATAGACCGGCGTCAAGACCAACCCGATGGCGGCAAGGATAATGGTGATGACCCGAAAGGGAACGGTGAAATCGTCGTTGGAGGTGACACCAAGAAACACGGTGATTTCACTGATGAAACCGCTCATCCCCGGCAGGGCCAAGGAGGCCAGAGAACTGGCGAGAAAGAAGGCAAAGGTGATTGGCAACACCTTGGCCAGGCCCCCCATGTTGGGGATCGAAAGGGTCTTGGTGCGCTCGTAGAAGACACCTGTGATGAAGAACATTGCTGCGGCGATCAGGCCATGGCTGATCATCTGCAACATGGCACCGCTCATGCCGAGGGCATCAATGGCGCCGATACCGAGCAGCACGAAGCCCATATGGCTCACCGAACTGCAGGCGATGCGCCGCTTGACGTTGTCCTGGGCAAAGGCATTGAGGGCCCCCCAGATGATGTTGACTATGCCCAGAATTATTAAAGCTGGCGCCAGGATCTGATGAACCTGGGGCAGCATCTGCACATTGAAGCGCAGTAGGGCATAGCCGCCCATCTTGAGCAGCACCCCTGCTAACAGCATTGAAACAGGAGCATTGGCTTCGCCGTGGGCATCGGGAAGCCAGGTGTGCAGGGGGAAGATCGGTAATTTGACCCCAAAGCCAATCAGAAAGCCCAGGTAACACAGCAAGCCAAAGGTGCCCCCTGGCGAACGGGCGGCCAACTCGCTGAGATTAAGGGTGAAGGTGTCGCCTGAAAGGGCGATGGCCAGGCCGCTGATCAAAATCAGCAGGGAGGCTGTGGCGGTGTACAGGATGAATTTGGTGGCGGCGTACTGGCGTTGGGGACCGCCCCAGATGGCGATGAGTAGGTAAACCGGCACCAGCTCCAGTTCCCAGGCCAGGAAAAACAACAGGAAATCCTGGGACAGAAAAACCATTCCCTGGGCAGTCGCCTGGAGCAACAACAGGCCGAAATAAAGACGCGTCTTGCTCTTGATAGACCAGCTCGCCGCCACCGCCAGCAAGGTGACCAAACCGCTGAGGACCACCAGGGGCGCTGAGAGTCCGTCGGCTCCCAGGGACCATTCCAGATGCAGAATCGGAATCCAATTAATGCGCTCGACTAGCTGCAAGCCACTAAGCGAGCCATCGAAATGGCGCCAGAAGACCCAGAGCATCAGTGCCAGGTCCACAAGCAGGGTCCCCAGGGCTAGGGCCCGGGGTGCCCGGGGATCATCGCCGTCCCCTGGCAGCAGGGGCATCAACAGGGCCCCAGCGGCTGGTAACAGCACAATCAGGCTAAGCCAGGGGAAGGCCCCGGCCTGGGGACCGACCTCCGGACTAAGCGGTATCGATCCGGTGGACGCGGTCGCCAGGGCAAGGATGACGTCCATCAGGGCGATTGCGGGTGAAGGGACGCCGGCGCGGGGACCCACCGGCTGGGGCCTGGGAGGAAGGCCGAAGCTGTCTCCCGGAGCCCATCAGGGTGGTGAGCCTATCTACCCATGGGCAGCGTTGCCCCATTGGCGATGGGCAACAGCCCTGTTGGAGGGCCAAAGGCCTGCTTAGCGACGGCCATTGGCCCGAATCTGGTCCGGCAGGGCTGTCCAGGTGCTGCCTCGGTGTTGGAGGGCGAGCACAGCGCGATGGCTGTTCACTCCCTCCGATTCCCATGCTGACACCATGGCATCCCCAACCGCCACGGCTGTTTCCGCAGAGCAGAGAGCCAGCAGGGTCGGTCCGGCTCCACTGATCACACAGCCCCAGGCGCCGGCCCCAAGGGCCGCCTCACGCACGCTGCGACCACCCTGGATCAGCCCCCAGCGGTAGGGCTCGTGGATACGGTCCTGCATGCCATCGCTGATCAGATCTCCATTGCCCGTGCGCAGGCCCTGAAGCAGCAGAGTGAGGCAGCCCAGGTTGAGCACCGCGTCGCTGATCGGAATGCTGCGCGGCATGGCCCGGCGCGCTTCGCTGGTGCTGAGGCGGATCGAAGGGATTGCCACCACCAGATGCACCGAAGGATCCCAGCCACAGCGAACGACACGCCAGCTCGGTGAAGCGGTGCGGGCAGTTAGACATAATCCCCCCAACATTGAAGGAACGACGTTGTCGGGATGGCCTTCCAATTCGATTGCCAGCTCTAGGAGTTTCTCGGTAACCAGCGGTTCGCCGGCGAGGGCATTTGCACCGATCAAACCAGCCACGATCGCCGTGGCGCTGCTGCCCAGCCCGCGTGCCGGCGGCACCGCCAACCGCACCCGGGCCTCAAGCCCCACCGGTTCGAGTTCCGCCTCTCGCCACACCCGTTGGGCGGCGCGGTACATGAGGTTGTCGGGACCTCCGCGCAGGTGACTGCCTTCGCTACCTTCAATAATCAGATCGAAGCGTTCGCTGCCGCCTTCGAGGCAGCGCAGTTCGAAGCGATTGTTGAGGTCGACGGCCGCTCCAAGGCAATCAAAACCCGGGCCCAGGTTCGCCGTGGTGGCGGGGACATCCACCACCACCCCCTGGCCGATCTGGGGGCGCGCCATTTGCATCCAATTACAGCCCCCACTCTCCCACCTGGCCTCCCCGGGTCCCTTGGAGCTTCGCCACTCAACCCAGCAGCAGCATGCGGGCCCGACAGGCGGCACTGAATGAGCCGATCGTCGGGTCGAGGATCGCCGTGATCGGGATGGGCTCCAGGGTGGAGCTCAGGCGACCCTTGGCTAGAAACGCCTCGCTGAACGGGGTCGAACGCAAGCCTTCCAGCTGCTTGGCCGCCGTACCGCCGGCGAGCCAGATGTCGCCTCGGGCCAGGCAGCCCAGGGCCAGATCGCCAGTCACCGCACCATAGGCGCCAAGCCAGAGGCGGAGCGCCTTGGAGGCAAGGGGATCCCCGGCGGCGGCGGCCTCGGCCACGGCCGCCGGCAGGTCGGCCCGGGAGCCTTCGCCACTGGGCTCCTCCCCTTGCCAGCGGCGACCCTCGGCCGCCAGGGGATGGTCGCCGGCTGCTTTCTCCTGGCTCATCAACCAACGGGCGACATGGCCCAATCCGGTGCCGCTCACCACCCTTTCGATCGAGAGGCGCTGCAAGCCCAGATCGGCGAGCAGCCATTGGCGTAGCTGCCACTCATCGTCGCTGCGGGGGGCGAATTCGGCGTGGGCGGCCTCACTGGCCATGGCCAGCAACCCGTTTGGAGTGGGCAGACCGATCGCCACCCCAAGTCCGGTGCCGGCCCCCAACACCAGCACGGGCTCCCCAGCGCTGGCTTCCCCCTGGCGGACGCTGGCCCTTTGGAGCGCTCCCAGGTGCGGCAGGCCGTAGATCAGAACAGCAAAATCGTTGACCAGAGCGACCTGTTCAAGCGTGCAGTCACAGGCCAATCGGCCTTCTTCCAGCTTCCAGGGCAAGTTGGTGAGTTGGGCCTTGCCCCCATAAACCGGTCCGGCCACGGCAAAGCAGGCCGCCGAGGGGCGGGGATGGGACAGGGCCTCCGGTTGGCCCAGAAAATGGCGCACCATCGGGGCCAGATCGGCCCAGTCAGCTGAGGCGTAGCGCACCTGGGCCAGCAGATTGAGGCCGTTGGCTTCAAAGAGGCTCAGCAGGGTCTTGGTGCCGCCGATGTCGCCGGCCAGAAGGGTTGTCATGGAGCCGAGACGGTCTCCGGTCCTGGCCCTACCGCCCCATTCAGGGGCAGCCCGGCAGCGCGGCACTGGTTGGCGGCAACCGCGGCCTGGATCAACGCATCGGCCGCCACCAACCCCAGGTCCCCTTCGCGACGGCTACGCAGGCTGGCCCCACCCGCTTCGGCCTCCCGTTCACCAATCACTGCTAGCACGGGAATCTTTTGCTGTTCACCGGTACGAATCAGTTTGCCCAGCCGGTCACCGCTGCGATCCACAGTGGCCCGCACCCCAGCGGCGGCCAATTGGGTCTGCAGGGCTTCGGCCCAGGGGCGCACGTCATCGGTCACGGGCAGCAAGCGGATCTGCTCAGCCGCCAGCCAAAAGGGGAAATCACCCGCATAGTTCTCGGTCATGATCCCGAAGAACCGTTCCAGCGAGCCGAAGATGGCGCGGTGAATCATTATCGGGCGCTGGCGGGTGCCATCGGCGGCCACGTACTCGAGATCGAAGCGTTCGGGCAGGTTGAAGTCGAGCTGGATGGTGGAGCACTGCCATAAACGGCCGATGGCGTCTTCGATCTTCAGGTCGATCTTGGGGCCGTAGAAGGCCCCGCCCCCTGCGTCAATCTTGTAGGCCCAGCCCTTGCGATCCAGTGCTTCGATGAGTCCCTGGGTCGCCAAATCCCAAACCGCATCTTCGCCGATCGAGGATTCTGGGCGGGTAGAGAGGTGGATCTGGTACTGACGGAAATCGAAGGTCGAAAGGATGCGTTCGGTGAGGTTGAGCACCCGCAAGATCTCATCGCCGATCTGCTCGGGCAAGCAAAAGACGTGGGCGTCATCCTGGGTAAACCCCCGCACCCGCATCAGCCCGTGCATCACCCCCGGCCGTTCATAGCGATAGACGGTGCCCAGTTCGGCCCAGCGGATGGGTAATTCGCGATACGAGCGCAACCGGCTCGCATAGGTCAGCACATGAAAGGGGCAATTCATGGGCTTGAGCTGGAACTCGCGCTCATCAACCAGCATGGGGCCAAACATGCTCTCCTTATAGAAATCGAGATGGCCGGAGGTCTTCCAAAGCTCAATATCGGCAACGTGGGGTGTGTAAAGCAGCTCATAGCCGTCCTCGAAATGGGCGGCGCGCCAGTAGTCCTCGATCAGCAACCGCATGCGGGCACCGCGAGGATGCCAGAACACCAGTCCGGCCCCGGCCTCGTTCTCAATGGAGAAAAGGTCTAGGTCGGTACCGATGCGGCGATGGTCCCTGCGCAGGGCCTCTTGCTTGCGGCGCTTGTATTCGGCCAGCTGTTCGGGGGTCTGCCAGGCTGTTCCATAGATGCGCTGCAGCTGGGCCTTCTTCTCATCGCCCCGCCAGTAGGCCCCGGCCACACTCTCCAGCTCAAAGGCCTTGGGGTTGAGCTCACTGGTGTTGGCCACATGGGGGCCAGCACACAAATCCCACCATTCCTCTCCAAGGGTATAAAGGGTGATGGGGTCCTGAAGCCCCGCCAGGATCTCCAGCTTGTAGGGCTCGTTCTGGCCGCGGATGCGGTCCTCAGCGTCCTGGCGGCTTACCTCAAGGCGTTCGAGCGGCAGTTTCTTGGCGATGATCCGCACCATTTCTTTCTTGATGGCTTTGAGATCGGCCTCGCTGAAGGGCTCGGGGGCATCGAAGTCATAGTAAAAACCGTTCTCAGTCCAGGGGCCGATGGTTACCTGGGCCCTGGGAAAGAGCTTTTGCACCGCCATGGCCAGCACGTGGCTCATGGAATGGCGGATGCGCAGCAGCTCGGAACTTTCACTCGTTTTCGGCAGGACCATCGCCATCGTCACCGAACCGGTGGCGATGGTGCCGGCCTCGTGCGCGGGGGCAGTGTCGGCGCCGGGGACGGCGGCGCTCACGGAGGCAGGCACGGGAATCCGCTTCTGGGGAATCGCGATCCTACGCAGGAGAATCGAGAGATAAGTGCCTGCCCCGCCTTGGCGTCTCGCTCCGGTTCTGGCCCGCTGCGCCTCGATCCCTTTAACGAGCGCCGCAGCGTGGCGTTCAGCTATGGCCTCTGGTGCCTCTCCCTTGTGGGGGTTTGCGGGGTCCACCGCCTTTACAACCGCAAACCCCTGAGCGGCATTCTTTGGCTGATCACGTTTGGTTTCTTTGGCATCGGCCAGTTGATTGATCTGTTCCTGATTCCCGGGATGGTTGAAGAGGCCAATCGGGCCTTGCTTCTGCAGCAATCCCAAGGGGACCACGATCGGGCCATGCTGCCCTCCCTAGAAAAGCAGTTGCTGCAGCTGGCTCGGCAGAGGACTCCGGGGGGCTTCACCCTTAATGACGCCTTGCTGGAGCTGGATCTGCTCCCTGGCCAGACCAGTGCATCCATCACCAAGGAGATCCAGCGCCTGCTCGAGACCGATTTGCTCCACGTGGGCAATGACGAGCGGGGGCGGGTGGTGTATCTCGAACCCTAAAAAGCAGGCCCTCAAGCGGCCGACGGAGCCTCTGCTCTAAGCCGTTTCTGACGCTGGAGCTCGGCCAGATAAAAATCTTTCAGCTCATCGGCGTCCTTAACCGGTTGGCCATAAAAACTGCCGCCATGGGTGGCTGGTAAGGAGGCCCATTCTCGGGATAGGCGGTTGAGCACCTCCCCGTTAAGGCCTCGCCGATCGAACGTTTCCAATGCACCCCGCTTCTGCATCAGGTATAGGGCCGCTTGATCCTGGCTGGCTGGCCCGAAGTCATTGAGGCCGAGTTTTGTTGAAGCTTCTCGCCACGTGGCGGGTAGAAACTGGTAAGCGCCCGCAGCCGCACTGGTGTAGGCCAGTTGCACCACTATTTCGGGATGGCGGTCAAGGCGATCGAAACGACCGCCGCCAAACAACACCCGATAGCCCTCCTGACTGCCTCCGATCCAGGTACCTTCGGCATAGCGGATCGTGTTGAGTAAGGCACGCCTTTCAGGCGTGATCTGGTAGGGCCCCCCTTGGCCCTGGGCTGGGGGTGGGCTCTGCTGGCTGGTCTGCGAGGGTCCCGGGCCGAGTGGCAGTTGGCGAGCCCCGATCGGTAACGCCACCAGCAGGGCCAGGCCGCACAACAGGCCGGCCGTTCCGGAGGGGCGATCGAACTTGGGTCGACAGGGCAAAACGATCGATCACGAACATCACCCCATGACCCTGATGGGCGAACCAAGATCAAGCCAACCCCCCCGGCGCCTCACTGGACAAGGGCAAGGAACTATGCAGGCCGCGATCCAAGGGGGCCGATCCATGCAACGGAGCGGACGGGTGAGGCCAGAGCTGAACTGGGATTTTGAGCTCAGTACACGGGATGGGCCAGAGGAGACCCGCTTAGTCAGGATTCCCCCATCAACTGCTTCAATCCATCAGCGCAGCTGATCAAACGAAGACTGATCGTTTAGCTCTGGCCGGGGCTCGACGGCAAGAACCCCAGCGCATTGCGGACCCTTTCGAGGGTGTCAGCGGCTACGGAAGCAGCTTTTTGCTGGCCATTGCAAAGCACATCCCTCACGCTCGCGGGATCATTTCTCCACTCCCGATAACGGGCTTGGAGGGGTTTGAGGGCTTCTACAGCGGCGTCGGCAAGCAGGGGTTTGAAGCTGCCCCATCCCATGGCGGCGCATTCGTTGAGGGCGGCTTCGCGACTTTTCTGACTCAAGAGCGCATAAAGACCGAGCAAGTTGTCGGCTTCAGGCCGCTCTGGATTGCCAAATTCAAGACCCATGACCGGATCGGTCTTGGCCCGCTTGATCTTGCGCACGATCAGCTCGGGCGGATCGAGGAGGGCGATGCGGGAGGCCTCATTCGGATCGCTCTTGCTCATTTTATTGCGTCCATCTGTGAGGCTCATCACCCGGGCCCCTTCCTTGAGAATCAGGGGCGACGGCACCTTGAGAATGGGGATCGGTGCGCCACTGGCATCTCGGGGCGCAAACCTCGCATTGATGCGCTGCTGAGCAATGTCACGGGCCAGTTCGAGATGCTGTTTCTGGTCTTCCCCCACCGGCACCTGGTCGGCGTCATAGAGAAGAATGTCTGCGGCCATCAGCACGGGATAGTCCAGCAGTCCTGCCGAGACGTCCGCCCCTTGCTTCAAGGCCTTTTCCTTGAACTGGATCATGCGTTCGAGCCAGTTCAGCGGGGTGACGCAATTAAGCAGCCAACAGAGTTCACTGTGGGCGCTGACATGGCTCTGCACGAACACCGTGGCTTGGTTCGGGTCGATGCCACAGGCCAGGTATAGGGCCGCCGTCGCAATGGTGTCCTCCGCCAGCCGGGCGGGGTCATGGGGAACGGTGATCGCGTGGAGATCGACGACACAAAAGAAGGTGTCGTGGTCCTGCTGAAGATCGACCCAATTGTTAATGGCTCCGAGCCAGTTGCCCAGATGCAACTGGCCCGTGGGCTGGACACCGGAGAGAACGCGCGGTCGTGCCTGGGGGGCACCGGGCGCCGAGTTCATGCTTCGGCCTCGGCTTGCTCGGGCGCCGCCGATTCGGCGGAATCCGTCACAACTGCTTCCAGCTCAAGATTGTCCGTGCCCAGCAACGGTTCGCCTTCGCCTTCGCTCCTGTCGGCCTCGCTGTCGGACACTCCAGACCCTGTTTCCAAGGGGGTTGGCGCCGGGACCGCTGGTCGACTGGGCCTGGCAAAGGGATCAACGCGGACCTGACGAACCTGGCCCCCCCGATCACCTCTGTCGCTTCGCTCACGACGCTCGCCACCGCCCTCTTCCCCCCTGGGCCGGCTTCGCCCAGCGCCTTCACTGCGCTGCTGGGCGACCAGGGCATCAAGTTGGCCTGCTTCCAGTTGTTGGGCCAGGGTGCGCAGGGCAAAACCCAGCACGGCCACCGGTGAGCGGAGGCCGAAAGCTTCCTGAAGGGCCTGGGCTGCCTTCATTTCGTTGTCGCTCAGACGAATGCGTAGCCCGCCTGGCTCTTTGGGGCCGGTTTGGCGGCCGCCCCGCCCAGGACTGTCCCGCCCTTCGCGGTTGTCACCACCTTGGGTGCCATAGGAAGGAGTGCTGTCTTCGGCCATGACCAGGGTCTCAATCAGGCGCAAGTGTGCCGCATCTGTCGGTTGCTATCGCTTACTTCCGGACGCAGCCAAAAGAGCCCATGGTTTTCGCCACGGCGGCCACCGTCGGCTCGGGCGAGGACCAGCAACGGCAGGGGCCTTGGCCTGACGTGAAAGCGTTGGCGGTAATCAGCCAGGAGCTGAAGATAGCGGGCAAAGGTCCAGCCGTTGTTGCCGCGATCTTTGGCGGCCCAGTAGCGGCGGAGGGCCTGCTGGCAAGCCTCAGCGCCAAATTCATGCCAGCAGCACTGCTGGGCATCCCAACTCGGGTAACCCGCCTCGATCAGCTGGCTGTAGCGGCTCAATTCAGGTGCTTCGCGACTGGTGTCCGGAGGCAGGCGGTTGGCAAGCTCCTCCACCGCAATGGCCTCCAGCCGCAACCAGCATCGGTCCAGAACCAGGACCGGCAGACCACCATGCCAATGGTCACTGGATTGGAGCAGCGCCATGGGGGCTTCGATCCGTTGCTTCTGGCGTGGCGTCAACGGGGGAGGGGCTGGTGTCATGGCCACATCCCCAGGACAAAGCCCTGGTTGCGACTTTGTTGTCGCCGCCTGACCTCGGCCACTGGGGCGGGGAAGGGTGGTACGGGGGTCAGGATGGGCACCGGCGAAGGTGACGCAATGGTCAACTGCCCTAATTTATGGGGCTTTTCGTCCAGGTTCGGTGTTCTGGATGGCCACGGTCAGGGTGTCGACGCCGACATCTGAGCTAAACATCATGCAGCGGGCCCACCCGCTTCGTCGTTTTGCCAGCCGCCCGTCCGTGACCGCTTCGGATTCCGCTCCGCCCCCTGCCGCTGAGACCTCAGGGTTGCCCCGATCGGTGGCTCCAACCCTCCGGGCCGTACTCGGTGGATTGCCTGTGAAATTTTCAGGGGGCCCCTGGGTACGGCCCGGGCTACTGCTGGGCGGGGGGTTGGTGCTCAGTGAAGGACTTTCCCACTGGCTCCCCATGGAAGGGGGGAACCTGTTCACGCTTGGAACCCTGGCGGCAGGTTGGTGGTGGTTGTCCAGGAGCCGTCCAGGCCGGCCCTCCCGTTTGCCCTCCAGCTTTGATGGTTGGCAGCAGCGCTGTGAGCAACTGATCGAGCAGTTCGAGCGTCTTCAAGGCCCTGAGGCCAGTCTTCTCGACCTGCGTCGCCAGGAGTTGCAGGCCCTGACGGCGGCGCGGCAGCGCCCGGAACTGCGTCTGACCCTCACGGGAACCCGTCCGCCGGAGAGTTCGGCCCAACCCTTGGCTGCTTCAGCCCTGCGGAGCCCCTTGCCCTTGCGCCTGGACTGGGGTTTGCCCCTGCCCCTGATAAGTGCCAAATGGCACTGGCCAGAGCCTTTTGCCCAAGCCGATGTGCTGCTCTACCACCTGCGGCTGCCGCTGCTGGCGGTCGATCTGCGTTGGCTGGAGGCGCTCCCTTCGGACCAACCCCACTGGTTGCTGGTTGAGTGCCAAGACGCCAAGGAGGCAGAGGCCCTGCTTCAGGAACTGGCGAGCCAGTGGCCCTCTCTGCAGAGCGAACGATTGCTGCTTTGGGATGGTGCCGTGAACACGCTTCAGGAGGTCCTGGGGCCCCTGGCGATCTGGTTGAACCGGGAAGGGCGATCCTTGCGCCAAGCCACCTCTTTGCGATCCATCCAGGGTCTCCACTCCCGCTGGCAGGCCGATCTGGAACGGCTTCGCCGCCACGAATGGCGTCGCCTGCTGCAGCGGACCCAGTGGGTTGTGGCAACGGGGGTGGCCATCACGCCAGTTCCCAGTCTGGATTTACTGGTGTTGGCCGTCGGCAACGGACTGATGCTTCAGGAGATGGCCCGTCTCTGGGATTGCCCGTGGACGCTGGATCAGTTGCGGGGGGCTTCCTTGGAACTGGCCAAGGCCACCGTTGCCCTTGGACTGGTCGAGTGGAGTAGTCAGGCCTTGGTCACAGCGGCCCGCTTACATGGAGCCACCTGGTTGGTGGGGGGGGCGCTGCAGGCCCTCAGCGCCGCCTATCTCACCCGCGTGGTAGGCCACGCCATGGCGGACCTCCTGGCCCTGTCAGCCGGGGTGAGTGCCCCTGATCTGGCGTTGATCCAACGGGAAGCTCCGCTGCTGGTGGCCCGGGCCGCCGAAGCCGAAAAGCTGGACTGGTCAAAATTTTTACAAGAGGCGAAGGGATGGATCCAGGGCAGTGGCAAGGGGGGATGGGCCGCTTCGGCTTAGCCAAACTTTGTGAATTTTGGGGCCTAAACATTTTTTGGATGCGACTACCTCATTCTCCTAGGGGCAATTTTTTTAGTCTGAGTTCATCTTGTCCATGGAAGACTCCTTTTCGCGCCTGGATCGTCCCGTTGAAATTGCCATGGTGTTGCACACCCGGATAGTTCTAAACGTGACGCTGTTACTGCTGACCTGACGTGAACGACGCCGATCCACCCTCCTCTGATAGTCGCCTACAGCGCTGGCCCTGGTGGCCATTGCTGCCGCTTTACCCCTATGGCCGTCGCGTCAGCCTCCTGCGCGAGGTGATTGCGGGGCGGGTCTGGTGCTTTGAGCAGCTCCACGGTGTCTGGTACGTCGCGGTGCCGATCAGAATGACCGTCCTGAAGGTGGAAGGGGGTCTACTGCTGTATGCCCCTGTCCCGCCTACTGCTGAATTGCTGATCGGACTAAGGGCTCTGGCAGAACAGCACGGGCCGGTGCTTTCGATCGTCTTGGCCACATCCTCGGGGCTAGAACACAAACTTCCGGTGGCGGCCCTGGCCAGGGCGTTCCCCAAGGCCACGGTCTGGGTGAGTGATCAGCAGTGGAGTTTTCCAGTTCCACTGCCCTCCAGCTGGCTTGGTTTACCCGCAGGCCGCACCAAGGTGCTGTTCCGTGATGGGTTGCCCCATCAGGACCAGCTGGTCTGGGTTCCCCTCGGCCCGATCGACTTGGGGCTTGGCACGTTTCATGAAATCGCCTGTATCGATCTAGTCACGGGATCGTTGCTAGTTACCGATGCACTTGTCACCATCTCAGCCACTCCCCCAACAATTTTTGATCTTGACCCTGCACCCCTGCTGTTTCATGGTAGGGAAAAGGGGTCCGAAGCGATGATCAACACTCCAGATCTTCGACTTAAGGGCTGGAAAAGGATTGTGATGTTTGCCAACTTTTTCCGGCCTGAATCTGTGCACATCGCATCACTAGCCGATCTTTTCTTGGATGCCATGGCAGCAGATCAGGCCAATCCCCGAAATCACTTCGCCCTATATCCTTTCCGATGGGCCCCATGCTGGGAGGAGAAGGCTGATCAATTTATCAACCATGGTGATCAGATTGCCCCCTTTCGACTGGCTCCCGTTTTGGAAAGGTTGGTCTTTGTTCGTGCGAAGCAATTTTATCTCGATTGGCTGCGCGCCCTGGCCAAACAGACGACAATCAAGAGTCTGATTTCAGCTCATTATTCAGCACCACAATCAATTAGTGGCAACAATCTCGATGGCTACGCAGACCATATTGATGCAACGGATTGGGCGCCATCTCAGGGGTCATGGCAATTGCTTGCCGAGATTGACCAGACGCTGATTCGCCTGCATGTCGTGCCTTGATAAAATGGGCATGCCGCAGAAAGAGATTGCGGACTTTGTCACCGTTACAGCGAGGCCTGCGGTCGGTTTTGACATAGGGATTATCATCTGGTACACATATTGTATTCAAGTGCCCTAGTTCCGAGGTTAACGGTCAGAGGGTCCTCTCCAAGAACTGCTGCAGTATCTGCAGATCCACCCGGCAATGTAGCTCTGCTGACTCGGTAGGGCAGACGCAGTGCTGATAATCGAGGCCCTGAATCATCGCCAACTGGAAGAAGTCGGGCCGCACGCCATGGTTTTCCTGAAAGATCTCCAGCACGCTCGCCTGGCGGACATGCAGCAGGTTAGTCAGACTGGCCCCATGGGGCGCCACGATGTGGGTGGCTTCGCGAAACAGGGCGATTTGCTCGCGGAGTGTCAGCTTCTCAGTTTGAACCGCCGCGAAACCGTGACGGTCGAGCAATTCCATCACCTCGCTTTCATTGCTCACC
>CAMDWF010000019.1 GCA_945878795.1 Synechococcus sp. UW140 | reverse complement strand
GATTTGCAAGGAAAGCGGCCCTGGTCCGGGGAGGCGGGCTGGATTCCCCGCCTGCAGGACCCTTTGCTGCGCCGCCGGTTGGAGCAGTTTCCGGCCGTGGCTTTGCTCGGTCCCCGTCAGGTGGGCAAAACCACCCTGGCCCTGCAGCTGGCCGCCATCACCCCCAGCCTCTATCTCGATCTGGAAGCCAGCGCCGACCTGGCTCGCGTTAGCGAGCCCAGCCTGTTTCTGCAGCGCCACGCCGACAAGCTGGTGATCCTCGATGAGGTGCAGCGGCTGCCGGGTTTGTTCGCAGAGCTGCGCGGTCTGATCGATGCGGGCCGTCGCCAGGGGCAGGCCAATGGCCGCTTTCTGTTGCTCGGCTCCGCCTCGGTGGAGCTGATCCGGCAGAGCAGCGAATCCCTCGCCGGCCGGATCGCCTTTCTGGAGTTGGGCGGCCTGCATGCCCTGGAATTGGGAGCTGACGCCCTCGACAAGCTCTGGATCCGCGGCGGCTTCCCCGGCAGCACGCTCGCCGCCACCGATGGCGACAGCGCCGAGTGGCGGCGGCAATTCATCCGCACCTATTTAGAGCGCGACATCCCCCAACTGGGGCCCCGTGTGCCTGCCGAAACCCTTCGCCGCTTCTGGACCATGCTTGCCCATGGCCAGGGTTCGCTGCTCAATGCCGCCGAACTGGGCAGGTCGCTGGGCGTGGACGGTAAAACCGTGGGCCGCTACTTGGATCTGCTGGTGGACCTGCTGCTGGTGCGTCGGCTCCCTCCTCTGCTGGCCAATGTGGGCAAGCGGCTGGTGCGGTCCCCGAAGGTGCTGGTCCGCGACAGCGGTCTGGTGCACACTTTGCTTGGCCTGGGCGATGCCGATGCGGTGCTGGGCCATCCGGTGGCCGGGGCCAGCTGGGAGGGCTTCGTGATCGAAACCCTGCTGGCAGTGGCGCCCCAAGGCTGCCAGGGCTGGTTCTATCGCACCGCCGCCGGGGCGGAGATCGACCTGGTGCTCGAGTGGTCGCCGCAGCGGCGCTGGGCGATCGAGGTGAAGCGCAGCCTCAGCCCCCGCCTCGGCAAGGGCTTCCATCAAGCCCGCGCCGACCTCCAACCCGAGCGCACGTTCGTGGTCACGCCATCAGCCACGGGGTATCCCCTGGCCGATGGCGTGGAGGTGATGGGGCTGGCGGAGCTGGCCGCTGTGCTGCGGCAGGTTGGCTGATCGCTGGCCGGGGTCGACCCGTCTTCGCCAGCTTCGTGGCCGAGCCGCGCCCATCACCTCCCAGCCCAGTCCTCTCAGCCCAGCCTCTCAGCCCAGCAATCTCTACACACCCCCAGAGGCCCTCCCACCAACCACCGGGCCTTCAAGAGGTTCTGGCAAAGGGGTTCCCGCAGATCCCCGCCGCTGCAGCCCTCCCTCCAGCACCTTGGCCACGGCCCTCTGACGGATCTCGATCACCTCGTCCAGGTCGGCGGCCAGGCGCGGGGATTCCACCAGCACCTCCTGCAGACGCTCGTAGGGGATCACCAGCACCTCGAGGTCATCGCAGGCGAGCACGGTGGTTTCGGCGATGCGGCCATGCAGCAGCGAGCTCTTCTCGCCGAAGCATTCCCCCCGCAGCAACACCCCCAGGCTGCAGGGCCGACCCGTGGCATCGGGCAGCACCAGCTCGGCCTCGCCGCTCAGGATCAGGTAGAGGCCATCGAGGGGCATCAGGCGATGCAGCACCACCTCGTGGGTGGCGTAAGAGCGGACCTCGCACTCGGCCAGCAGCTGCTCCAGCCGTTCGCTGGAGAGGGAGGCGAAGCCGGGTGTGCTCTTTAGCAATTGCAGCGAGGCCACACCCTGCTCCACGGGCGTGGGGGCGGTGCACTCGTAGGGAACCTCCTGCTGCATCGGGTAGGGCATCGTGAGGCCATGGCGCTTGGCCAGATACCAGATGCGCCGGTTGATCTCATCCTGAATGCCCGCACCGGTCAAGAAATCGGGCGCAAAGACCTGCACCTTGTAGTTGATCGCGAAATCGCCATAACTCACCACCACCACATCCGGCGGCGGCGTGCTGAGCACACCGGGTATTTCCAGCACCGCGCTAATCAGCAGCTGGCGCACCCGATTGGGGGGATCGTCGTAGGAGAAGGAGATCGGAACCTCCTCTCGATGCAGGGGTGTGGGACGGCTGAAGTTGATGAATTGGCCCTTGGCGAGTTCCGCGTTCGGGATCACCCTCAGATCGTCATTCATGGTCTTGAGGTGCACCGAGCGCCAGTTCACCTCCACCACCTGGCCGAGGCTGTCGCCGATCTGCACCCAGTCACCCATGCTGATCGGCTGCTCGAACAGCAGGGCCACGCCGGAAAAGATGTTGCCGAGGCTGTCCTGCAGGGCCAGACCCAGCACCAGGGATCCCACCCCCAGGGCGGTGAGGAAGCCGCCCAGATCGGCACCCCAGACGCTGGAGAGCACGATCGCCGAGCCGATCAGCACCAGCAGGAAGCTGCCCAGATCCCGGAACAGCTTGGGCACCTTGGCCTGCCAGCTGCCCTGCGGTGCCCCCTCAAACAGGATCACATTGAGCAGCGAGAGGGCCGCCAGAATCAGGGTGAGCCACACCAGGGTCTCGCTGATCCGCACCCCCACGGCCGATCGGGGCCGCGCCAACAGAGCCACCAGCAGCAGATAGAAGGCCAGGGACGGCAGGGTCCAGTTGCGCAGGATGGCCAGCGGCGCCACGAAGACCGGTTGATGGCGCTGCAGCCAACGCAGGGCCTCGCCGAGCAGCAGCATCAGCAGCGGGAAGCCCAGCACCAGCACGAACACCCAGAACGGATTGACCTGTCCGAGGGCTGCCGCCGCCACGGCGCCCGGCCCGATCAGGGTTGCCCTGCCGCCAGCGCCGCTGGCGGGGGCAGCGGCCGAGCTGGCGGCTGCGGCAGCGAACAGGAGCGCACTGCTCATGTTGCGCCTCCCACAGCAACGGCAACCAGGGCGGGATCCAAGCGGGTCAGCTCCCAGATGGGGATGACTCCCTCGCCCTTGACTTCAACGGGCGGCAGCGGCTCGAAGCTATAGAGCCCATCGAGGGCCCGCCGCACCGGCTCGGTGACCTGAATCACGTTTTGCTTGGGGGAGATGTGGATCGCCCGGGCGATGGTCACGGTTTCGCCCCAGACGTCGTAGTAGAACTTGCCACTGCCCACCACCCCGGCCGCCAGGGCGCCGGCGTGGATGCCGATATCGAGGCTGAGCCGCACGCCATGCTTGGCGCTGAGCCGGTCCACCACCTGCAGCATGGCCAGGGCCAGCTCCACCGTGCGCTTCTCGTCGTCGATCCGCGGCACCGAAAGGCCGCAGACCGCCAGATAATTGGAGCCGGTGCTGCGCAACTTCTCGACGCCGCAGCGTTCAGCGGCATCATCGAAGGCGCCGATCAATTCGTTGAGCACCACGATCGCCTGGTCGGGCTCCAGTTCGGAAGAAAGGTCCTGGAAGCCTTCGAGATCGGCGTAGAGCACGCTGACGCTCGGATATTGCTCGGTGATCGACTGTTCGCCCTGCTTGAGCCGTTCTGCCGTGCGGGCCGGCAGGATGTTGAGCAGCAGCCGGTCGTTCTCCTGCAGCTGGGAGCGGATCGACTCCTCCCGCTGCTGCAGGGTTTGAGCCATGCTGTTGAAGGAGTGGGAAAGTTCGCCGAACTCATCCTCGGAATCCACCTTGACTTGCACGGCACTATCGCCGGCAATGATCTGCTTGGTGGCACCTATCAAGCGCTGAATCGGCCGGATGAAAGTGCGCGCCAGCGCGAGGGACATCAGGGTGAGCAGGGGGATCAGGATGGCGCCCAGCAGCAGCAGGGCATCGCGCAGACGGCGCACCCCCTGCAGCGCTTCAGCCTTATCAATCTTGGCCACCAACCCCAACTCAAAATTGCCAATCCGGATCGGCTGAAAAGACTTCAACACCCGCTTACCCCGGTAATCAAGCTCTTCAGCCTCACCGGTCTGGCCGGCGAGAGAGCGCTTTGCTCCCTCGGTTTTCACCTCTTGAATAAGTACCGGACTATTGGCCCTCTTGATCCAATCAATCTTCTCTTGCGAAACTCCTTTAGAACGAAGGGTTTGGAAATATTGATCTGGGTTTTCCAGAAACTCCCTGAAGGAGGAGCGTAACTTGAAATCCTGGCCCACCAGAAAAGACTCACCAGTTTTGCCAAGTCCCTTATCCTCCCACTTCTTGTTGAAGGTCATCACTCGATCGATCTGCTCAGGATTGATTTGATAGATCAGGGCACCGATAAACTTATCGCCATCAAACACGGTGGAGCCAATGAAAAAGGCAGGCTCACCAAAACTGGCCTTGTAGTGCTCAAAATCGGAAATATAAACAAAGTAAGGATCGCGCGATTTGCGAATCTCATCAAAAGTTTTGCCAAGAGCCGTATCCGCATAAATTCCGGTCTTGAGATTGGAGCCCATATCCGCCTCTTTTGCCACGGAAAATAAAACGTTACCACTGTCAATATCAACAAGAAAGATATCGCGATAACCAAAAACCTCGGTAAGGCGGTGAAAGCGTTTAGCATATTTTCGATGC
Source organism: Synechococcus sp. UW140 (assembly GCA_945878795.1). GTDB lineage: Bacteria > Cyanobacteriota > Cyanobacteriia > PCC-6307 > Cyanobiaceae > Cyanobium. The sequence goes on along the minus strand of CAMDWF010000019.1, from coordinate 10,416 downwards.
ACAGCACTGTATTCACTACCATCACCAGCATCCTCCAACTCATCTAGATGCGGGGCGCGGGGATTGTTGGCCGTGTAGTGATAGGTGAGGTAGCGATCGGTAGGAGTATTGGGCAGATAGGTGGCGAGGGCAGGCTCGCCCTCTAAATTCTTTTTGAGCTTGGGTATAAAAACATCGGTGTAATAGGCAACGAGTTTTTTCTGCTGCTCCGCGCTAAGCGTGGTGTTCTGAAGCTTGGGGAAGGCGGCACGAAAATCCTTGAGGCCATCAATCACCAGAAAGCCCTCGCTCATTGTGAGCACGTGGTTGCTGAGGAAGCCGAAGTAATCCTGCAACGCCTCCGCGCGGCTGTTGCGCAGGGCCACCAATTGATTCGTGACCGCAGTGGTGAGCACATTGCTGCCGATGCTGTAGCTCACCAGGCCGGTGAGCAAGAGGCTCAGCAGGCTGGCCAGCAGCACCATGGCCAGCACCTTGGATTGGACACCCAGCTTGCGGAAGAGTTTGATCACCATGGCGGCAGAAGCATCGGGAGCTAGGGAATTGGGGGCTGGGCCGGGCTGCCGCCATCGGCAAGGCAGCTGTTGGAGCCGGTGAGCGAATCAAACTGCCAGGACTCCAGGCCGATCAAATCGATTGAATCGACCGTAAACTTGGCGCGGGCAAACGGTGCGGGGGGCTGAATCCACGCTTTAGGTGCAAATCCAACCAACCTTAGGCGGGCTGGCCCACCAGGTCTTGAGCGAAATCTTGCTGTTCGGGGCGCCGCACCAGGGCGAAGAGGGTGCCGGCGTTACCGCGGCACACCCGTACCGGGGTGGGGGTGCCAAGGGAGTTACAACACTCCGGGGGACGCCAGCTCGTCGCGCCGCATGGCAGGCACATAGGGAATCAGCCCCTGCGCACAGGCTTGGATCTGGATGTCGAGCGGCATGGTGCGGATGTCCACGATGAAGCCATCCACCTCCAGCATCCAAGCCAGCGGCGAATCGTCCAGCTTGCTGGGCAAGGTCCACTTCGGGTCGAAAGCTCCAATCTTGAGCAGGTCGCGCACCTTCTTCGAGTGGGCCTGGCCGGTCTGGGCGGAGACACCGAAAGCGGCATAGATCTCGGGCGCCTTGCAATGGGGCGTCTGCGTTTTGTCGAACAGGAAGTTCGCCATGCCGATCGCATGCACAATCCCGGCGCACCAGGATGGTTCGCGGCCGGCCAGCAACGGTGAAGGGCGCTTGCGGGCCAGGGCGCAGACCGCTGCAAGCAACAGCTGCCGGTACTCCGCATTGAGATGGCGCTCGCAGAAGCCATCGATGCTCTGCATCAGGGCGTCCACCTTCGTCTGCAGGGCCGCTGGCACCCGCTCCTGCCGCTCCTGGCTGCGCGCAACCGGGGCATCGCAGGCCATGCCGATCGTCATTGACACCACCTCCCCCTGCACCGCCACGCGATAGCGCTTTCGCAACACCTCAGGGCCCTGCCAACGGCGGGTCAGATCCGGGATGTCGTCGATCAGCTGCACCAGGGCCCGCGCCACCCCCTCCAGCCGCCCCAGATCTACCAAAGTGGGCGGTGCCAGCACCAGATCGGGCTCGATCAGCATCACGGTGGGATAGCCATCGCCCTTGGCCACGGGCCAGTGGTACCTGGCGATCTCCTTGAGCAGCCTCGCCGGCATGGCAGCTTTGGCTTCATAGTTGATTGCCCGTTGACGGGGAAAGTCTGCGACGGGCTTCTTGCCTTCCCGTTCGGCGATTTTGGCCAGATGGACGTAGTGCTCGTAGGCCGCGATTGAATCAAACATGATCACGGCAAAACTCTCACGGTTCTGGCCGATCACGCAGCCGGTCCAGCTGCGGATTCCCAGGGCCGTGGAACTCACCTGAAACAGGGGAGCGTCGCTGGGAATCACCTGCCAGGGCTTGCGTTCGTACAACGCTGCCGCCGCCTCGAAGAAGCCGGCCATCGCCTCCGGCGTGACATCGGCCGTCAGGTAGGTGTGCATCGCCTGGTCGTCTCCAAGCTGCCGCTGCACCTGAAAATCCTCCCGTAGCGCCGCCATCGCGTCGTCGAGCCGCGGCGTGGGCCCCACCTCGATCGCCACGCCCGGCAACAGGGGACGCAACTCCTCAAGCAGCCGGGCGCTGGGCACCGTCACCTGCTGCGGACTGCCTGGCTGGAGGCCGCTGTGAGGATTGTGGATGGCTTCCTGCAGGGCCTTTGCCAGTGCTTCGCTGGGGTGCTCGGGATGGCCCATCGCCGTGGCACGGATCGGGCCGCTGCCATCCATCACCAGGGCGACCAGCGGTCTGATCGTCTGCCCGTCATCGCCCGGCACGAAAAAAGGCAGACGGGCCATGCCGATTTCCCAGGTGCTGGCTGGACTGGTGCCGAAACCACTGGGTCGCTGCCGGGGTGGTGCCATGGCGGTGTTTGCAGTTGTTCCATGCTGCCTGAATGGACAGCCTTTGCCAGCTGCCGATCGGCCCGGCCGCCGGAGCGGGCAGGCGGTGACACGGTTGTGCGCATGGCCTGCCTGGATGACGGCGTCAATGGCCGGGTGCTCTCCAGTTATTTGCACACCCTGCAGTGGGACTGCGTCACCAGCACCGATCCGGGCCTGTCCCAGGCGCCACTGCGGGCCCCTGATTGGCAGGCAAGGTGCCTGGGGAGGCGTAGCTGATAGCTGGTGGTGGCCTGTCCACACGAAGGGCTTGTTATACGTTCCTCTATCTATGTCGTGACACTCCTCTGGAGTGCTTCCTGAGCAAGCGTGTTGAGACTCTTCCCCTGTACCTCCGCAGTCATCGCCAGCTTCTCATGCAGTTCAGGAGGAAACCGAAGATTGAACTTGCCTGAATACTGTCTACGTGGCTCAATCCCTTGCTGCTTGCAGACCTCAAGAAAGAGGTCCAGTGATTTCTTGAACTCACGGCGAAGCTCATCTGGACTTGAACCATAGAAATCCGCCCCTCCAGAAATGCCAAGAATCTCTCCACGAAACTGATCTGATTCCTCGTCGTACTCAATCCTGGCGTTGTAGCCGTCCACTTTCATCAGATTCATGGTGTCACTCCGTTGCAGGCGATGGGTGGGGTCTGTGAAAGACCCTGACTTCGCCAAACAGAACAACCGCGACCCGGCTGCCAGCCCTCTCGCTTACCTCCCCACCAAGCTCTTGAGACAGGGCTTCAATGTCCCTCCACGGCAAAGTGCCGCTTACGGGACGGGAGAAGATCGGCTCAAGAGTGCGCTGGTGCTTCCGCTTCGTCACACCATGGTACTGCTCAACGCTACCAGTCGCAGCTACCTCTCAAAGGTTTGCCGATACGGATAACGCTCCAGATCAGAAGCGGGTAAAAACCTAAGCACAGAAGCCACCTTGCGCCCCGTCTTCTGTATCTTGATGTTAGGCCCCCCATTTCGCTCAGAGAGATTCCCAATAGATCTCAACGAAAAACAACTCTTTCATATTACTTGCGCAAGAATGTCAATTAGAGAATAAGCTCTGCTAACACTTTATAACTGGTTGCGTTCTAGGCCATTGATCCTAAAATGCCAATTTATGTGTCTATACACCTCTTGGCAATTCCAACATGCTGAGAGGCGCACTCCTCTGGACTAGAGAGAAATTAATAAAAGCAGATCATTGATTCACCAACTTTTCATTCTTTAAATTTAATTAATTCGAATACAGTTCAAACTTTATATACCCGGATACTTTCCCTTTAGCCTGTCTGCTCCTGCTGATCCCACCCTGAGAAAATCGATTTTTGACTTAAACCAAGTATTTGTACCATCCTCTAAATAAAACATTTGTCCTTCCATCTGACTAGGTTGTTTGTTTTTCATCGACTTTATACTTGCCGAGACGTGAGCAAATCTTGGTTCATCATCTGCTGTCATTAACCAAAGGAATAACTCATTCTCCTTCAATTTTACGACTGCGTCATCACTTTTCCACGGGATTGCAGTTCCAGCGATTTGGGTATTCGCATAGCCACATTCCGCCCTTAGCAATCTTCTTCCGTTTAGAATAACTTCTGGAGTTCCCACCTTTTGCTTGATACTCACTGTTCCAACGCGTTTCCTGCAGCCATCCTCTGTAAACCGGGTGTCGTTATTTGTTTCTGCTACATAATACCAATCACCTTCAATGTCAAGCTCTGTTGGGAGCTTTGTCCTGTCTACACTAATTTCAAACCCATCTTTTGTGCTTACTCTAATTCCATTTACAAGCTGGCCAATTATGAAGATTCCGACTACTACACCAGTAAATCCAGATGCAACTAACGGCCAGTTGTGATGCAACCAAGACTTAATTCCAAATTGTAGAGGCATTCGTTCTTTGCCCTCTTGAGTAATTCCTTTGGGCTCGTTTGGCGGCGTTCTCATGGAGGCCGATCGGTTTGAAGGTATGCAAGATTATGTTCAACATTTGTCTTCACGGCCAATGCTTTGCATTATAGTCATAAGCTGTAATATGCGGCAATGTGGTGTGCCTAACGGCTTGGATAGATCGTGAGAAACCACGATCTATCCGGTGTTGGACAAGCCCCGCAACTCTAAGGCTCTGGGGCCCAGGGGCCCACTACTAAAGGAGATACGTCCGCTCGTTTTTAAGATTCCCTTTACGATTCGCCTCGATCTTAGGTTGAAGTGCTTGGTCCATGGCTCTCACGGCCTCAAAAGAAATGTAACTGGTGTTGAGCCGAAATCGCTGTAGAGCTGGGAGCTGGATCTGCAATGGTGTTGAGCTGGCGAATATAGACAGCTTGGCGATAGTCTTGGGCTGTTGAATCTGCCGCGCAGCGGCTTGGTCCAACGCTGCCCTTGAGTGGCAGGCAAGGAGCTTGGGGTGGCGAAGCAAAGAGTGGTCGGCGGCCTGTCCATCTCGAAGGGCTTGTTGGACGGCATTTCCGCCTAAGACAGCAACTCCTCAAGTTCCTCCCTACTGAGATCAACATCCCGCAGGATCTTCGCCAGCAACCCAGGTCCAATTGATTCACCGGAATGCACTGGCACTACGGTTGTCCTCCCATCTGGATGCCGAACAAAATGATGACTTCCCTTTACTCTCTGGACAATAAAGCCAGCCCTCTTAAGTGCCGATATAAGGGCTTTTCCTGTAACAGATGAGTACTTAGACACCTTTACACCGTAACCCTCTGAATGCCTACAAAATCAAGTTGCTCAAAGTCACCTTCCTGAACTTCGAGGCAGAGCTCAATAGCTTCCTTGATACGCTCCATCAACTGATCCAATGAGCGTGCTTGTGTGTGACACCCAGCGAGAGCGGGAACGCTGGCGACGAAGAACCCATCTGGGTCCTTCTCCACAACGACGTCAAACTGCCTTGCCATGAATCAGCTCCTGCATCTCATCAGACTAGCTTCAATCTGGTCTTTGCGGGATCCTCTCACGTGGACCGGCCAACGCAGAATGGGCGGATCCGCATAAAAACCCTCTTACGGCTACACTTGCAGCATAAAACCTAGGATCCCGGCTGGCAGCATGGCCAGAACCCTGTTTTGGCAGTGGTTTTCGGAATGGCCTCGGAGGCTCCTGTCGTCTTATACGGGTCCGTCTATCACCGTTCACCGCGATACAAAAGCCTGATCGCGAGCCCCGAGGCCTGCCACTTGATATGTGACAACAAATTCAGGATGTCTTCACTTCTAGATTATAAGCAATCGGTAGAATGCGCCCTTGGTGACATCTTCGTGCCCCACTCTACTGCACTTGTTGATTGAACCTGCCGGCCTGTGTACTCAGAAGGCTTTAGGCTGCCGATCCTTCGAACTGTTCGATATAGTCGATGCTGCCGATGCCATCCTGGGCCAGTACATGGTATCAGCCTGGATGATTACTGCAATAGTTGCCTGATTCTCCCTGTTGTGTAGAAGGAATTTATCAATATCGGCGAGGCCCTGAACAATCTCTCTCCCCTGCAACCTGAGTGCACCCACCGCAGGCGATGTTCTGCCGCTGCTGCGGGCCCACCTGCCAAGCGACAACCAGATGGACCACTATTCCCATGAGTCAAGGGCAGGTGTGGCTTGATCCCATGGCAACCCGTATGCTCAGACGTTGGCCGCCAGCCAGGCATCGAGATCGGCCATGCCCTCAAAATCGAGCAGGGCTTCGGCCAAGGCCTCCAGCCGCTGGAGCGGTAGGCTGCGAATCAAGCTTTCCTGCTGCGCACTCAGGGGCCCACAGCGGCGGATTAGCTGGCGCAGGGTGACTTTGGCTTCTCCTTGGGCTTGGCCAAGAGCAACGCCACGGGCCTCACCCCGCCCAAAGATCTCCCGATAGGCCACGCTCTCGGTGAAATCTTCGAGGGTGATGCCGCCCATGGCGCAGAGCTCCTGGATTGATCGTCCACTAAAGCGTGAAATCAGGAAAGCGGCGATCAGGTCATCGAGTTCTGCCGCCTGGGGCCGCCCGTAGTTCAGGTTCCGCCTGGGACAGAGCACCACCACCCGCCAGTGGTCGATCTCCGTTTCCTGCTCCAGCAGCCGGGCACTTTCGACATAGAGCCGCCGCAGGAATTTCGGATCGACAGCCCTCTGGGCCTCCAGAATCAGGGCCGGCAGATCGGGACGCTGCGGCGGCGGCAGGAACAGACCATCCAGCCGGTATTCGCGCTCTTTAAGCACCGGGGCTGAAAACCTGTAGCCGCTCGCATCAGCCGGCAGATCCGGCAGCAGCGGCAGGATCCGATCCGGTTGGTTCTGAAACAGCCAATAAAACAGCTTGTCGCTGGCGACCACAACGTCAAATCCAGGCCCAGACCTACCATCAGGTTGGCACGGCAGAGGTAGAGTGATGCCGGTGAGGCACTCGATTAGCCTCCGCCACGGCTTCTCCACCCTGGCGCTGTCGGATGATGGCCTGGGCCACTGCGGCTTGCGCCCCCTGCTGGAGCCCGACGCTGACGCTCCCGTCTGCATCCAAGCCTTCCAATCATCAGCGAAGGGACAGTCTGGAGGAGCAGCTCCGCACGCTGCGCAACTGACGATCTTCTGCGTCGGTGCCGTCCTCAGCTTCCGCGGACTTGCCGCAGCCACCCGTCCGCGACCCACCGCCAGGCTGCAGCCGCTGCATGTCAGCGGAGCAACTGAACCTCCTGTTCCAGCGGCAACTGGGCCCAGGCCCGATCGCAGGTCACCACCGTGAGGCCCAGCCGCCATCCCAGGCTCAGGCAAGCGCGATCACCCAGCGACAAGCCTTGCTGCCGCGTGAGCGGCCACAACCGACCAGCCCGCTCCCCATCCTCTGGCAGAAAGGGCACCACGAGCATTCCCAGGACCTGCAGTTCCTCCCGCATTCCCTCGACGTCCACCCCCGCCGAGAGCGACTTCTGCACCACTTCAGCCCAGTTCACACTGGCCATCCGCGCGTCGGCCAACAGCCCATCCACCTCCTCGGCGCCGGGCTCCTGGCGCAGGTAAGCCAGCAGGGCTGAGGCATCCAGCACCACCGTCATCCCCCACCCTCCCGCCGGCTCTGTTCGCGGCGTTCGGCGATCAATTCGTCCACAAGTCCGCGTTCGGCGGGGATCTGAGCAAAGCGAGCCTTGAGGCGTTGCTTGATCAGATCCGGCTTCTCCAGCACCAAGCGGCCTGCGTCCTGGCGCACCACCAGCCGATCACCCTCCTTCAGCCCCAGCGAGCGCCGCAGCGGCGCGGGGATCACCATCCGCCCCTGGCGACCCAAGCACACTTCAACGGAGGTCGACATCTGGCTGATCGCAAGTGGGGTGGAATATTTTAGCCCCATGTGGCACATCGGTTAATGCATGCCACATCCATCGGCCGCTGGTGGATCCGGCCTGTCTTGGGTGGAAGCGAATTCAGGGCCCTCCATGCGCACCGTCAACGTTCACGAGGCCAAAACGCAGTTCTCCAGGCTGATCGCCGCCGCCCATGCCGGCGAAATGATTCTGGAGGCCAAGGACGGCAAACCCTGGGCACGGCTGGTGCCACCGGAAACCGATCGACCCCAGCGGCAGCCGGGGCTGCTACGGGGGCAAATACAACTAACCCCCATTGATGTGCTTCTCGCCCCTTTGCCTTCCTGATGGCCCCCTCCCACCTGCTGGACACCCATGCCCTGCTCTGGTGGTTGGTGGAACCCGAGAGGCTCTCCACCTTAGCGCTGGCGGCCATCAACGACCCAGCGGTCTCAATCTTTGTGAGTGCCGCCTCCTGCTGGGAGCTCGCCACCAAAGTGCGCCTGGGCAAACTCCCCCGAGGGACGCCAGCCTCTGATTGCCAGCCAACGCCATGACAGCCATGGCGATGCTTGGCTTCTAAACTAGTTCACAAACCAGCTCTGCCTGCCCATAGATGCCAGCATAGGCGCCTTCGAGGCCAAGGCCCAGCTCTCGCGCCTGCTGCGGGCTGTGGAGCAAGGCGAACGCTTCACCATCACCGTGCGGGGCAAGCCTGAGGCTGATCTGGTGCCGCACCGAAGCGAATCAAGCCAAGGCGTGGCAGCCGCCATTGCCAGCTTGCAGGCGTCGGCCCGGATTCGTGGCGTCAGCGATGCCGACGTCGCCAGCTTTGTAGGCGAGGGGCGCCTGTGAGCGGTGCGGCTTTGAGCGGCACGGCTTTGAGCAGGTCACCGCAGATCGTTGTGATCGACGCCTCCATGGCACTGGCCTGGCTGTTCGAGCGCCAGCAGCCCCAAGACATCGAGCAGGCCAATCGCCTGCTCGGGGCTTGCGGTGAGTCCCCGTGGTGGGTTCCGAGTCTCTGGCATCTGGAGGTCGCCAATGCCCTACTGGTGGCCGAGGACTGAAGCCGGGGCCATTCCCTCAGCCACGTTTGTGCTTCAGGATGGGGGCATGGGCACGCTTTCAGACCGCACCGCAGCTCCGCTGCCCACGCCCGGCTGCATTGTTTATTGCCGCAGCCACAATCACCTCGTCGAAGAGGTGCGGCCGCCGGAGCAGGTAGGCGGTGACACGGTTGTGCGCATGGCCTGCCTGGATGATGGCGTCAATGGCCGGGTGCTGGAGGTGCTCTGGGAGCGGGAGGTGGATGCCCGGGTGCTGGGCCAAAGCACCTGGGAGACGATCGGACAGCGGGGGTTCGACGATCCGCGGGTGTTCTCCAGCTACCTGCACACCCTGCAATGGAACTGCGTGACGGCCACCGACCCGGGGCTGTTCCAGGCGCCGCTGCGGGCGGGCATCGATGTGAAGCCCTACCAGTTAGAGCCGCTGCGCAAGGCCTTGCGGATGCCGCGGGTGGCTCTGTTCATCGCCGACGACGTCGGACTCGGCAAAACGATCGAGGCAGGGCTGATCATGCGTGAGCTCCTGTTGCGTCAGAAGGTGCAGCGCGTGGTGGTGGTGGCCCCGCCGTCGGTGGTGCTGCAGTGGCAGGGCGAAATGGAAAGCCGTTTCGGCTTGCCGTTCCAGGTGATGAACCGCGAGTACGTGTCCCGGATGCGGCGGGAGCGGGGCTGGGGCATCAACCCCTGGGCCACCCACACCCGCTTCATCCTCAGCCAGGCGCTGGTGCGCAATGAGGACTACGCCGGTGCCCTCCGCGATTGGCTGGGGGATGGCGAGAAAGCCTTGCTCATCCTCGATGAGGCCCACAACGCGGCCCCCGCCAGCGGTTCCAAGATAGCCGTTGACTCCAAGCTCACCCGGGCCATCCGCGGACTGGCCCTGTGCTTCGAGCACAAGCTGTTCCTCTCAGCCACGCCCCACAACGGCCACAGCAACAGCTTCTCGGCCCTGCTGGAAATCCTCGACCCCACCCGCTTCTGCCGCGGGGTGCCTGTACGCAACAAGGCCGACCTCGAGCCCGTGCTGGTAAGGCGCCTCAAGGAAGACCTGCGCCGGATCGGCGAGGAGCTGCCCAAGCGCGAGGTGGTGCCCGTGGTGCTGGAGGGCTTGGATCCCTCCACACCTGAGCTGGAGCTGGCACGCCTGCTCAAGGCCTACCGCACCATGCGGGAACAGCGGCTCAAGGGAGCGAGCAGTAAACAACGTGCCGCCGAACTACTGGTAGTCACCAACCTCCAGAAACGCTTACTCAGCTCCATCGAGGCGTTCCACCGCACGCTGGGCGTTCATTGCGACACGCTGCGGCGGCGCGATGCCGGCGAGCGCCTACGCACGGCCCGCGACCCTGAGCAGCTGAAGCTGCTAAAGCAAGGCATCGACGGTGACGACGAGCGCGCCGAAGCCGATGAAGACAGTGTGGAGCGGGAAGCCGAGCAAGAGCATCGGCTGGCTGTGGCCACGACCGAACTGGGCGCAGGGCCAGAGGAGTGGGCGCTGCTCAAGGACATGCAGCGCATCAGCGAGCGCGCCCGGTATGAGCCCGATGTTCGAATCCACTACCTGCGCCGCTGGATCCAGCAGCACCTCTGCCCTGATCTGGGGCAAGAGGGCGCCCA
>CAMDWF010000018.1 GCA_945878795.1 Synechococcus sp. UW140 | reverse complement strand
GAGGCATTTTTGTAGTCGATGATCGATCCTTCGCTGAGGCGCCCCATGCCGCCAAACAACAGTTGGCGCTTGCCCTTGGCGAGCTGGGGGCGGCCGGCGAGGGTGGCATTGGCCCGTTCGGCAAAGCGGTCATCCAGGGGCAAAACGTTGTATTTGGTGGCCTCGATCAACCAAAGTCGTTGTAGATCTTTGAGTTTTTCTGGTTGTTGTTGGGCCAGATCGCGGGCCTGACTCCAGTCGTTATTGGTGTCGTAAAGCTCCCAAACGTCGTCATCAAAAGGGGGAAGTTGCACGGCTCCGGTTTTCCAGGGGGTGCGGTGGCGTGTAACCGCAGTCCAGCCCTTGTGGTAGATGCCGCGATTGCCAATCATCTCGAAATACTGGGTTTCATGCTGCTCGGGGGCATCTTTATGATTGAAGGAGTAGAGCATGCTCACGCCTTCCAATGGTTTCTGCTGCACCCCATTCACAAACTGGGGTTGGGGCAGGCCGGCCGCCTCCAATACCGTGGCGGCCAGATCAATCACATGGTGAAACTGATTGCGCAATTCACCCTTGGCCTTGATCCCAGCGGGCCAGTGCACGATGGTGCCATTGCGGGTGCCGCCAAAATGGGAGGCCACCTGTTTGGTCCACTGGTAGGGCGTGCACATGGCATGGGCCCAGCCGACGGCGTAATGGTTGTAGGCCTCGACACCGCCGAACTTGTCGATCCGTTCGCGCAGGTAGTCGGCTGTTTCCAGATGGCCGAAGCCCTGCAGGGTGATCATCTCGTTGAAGGTGCCTTGCAGCGATCCTTCAGCCGAGGCACCATTATCACCAAGAATATAATAAATTAGGGTGTTATCCAGGATCTCAAGATCGGCCAAGCCGTCCACAAGCTGGCCGAGGTGGTGGTCCACATGCTCCAGGAAGCCCGCATACACTTCCATTTGTCTCACCAGCACAGGCTTCATGTCGTCGGCGATCTCGTCCCAGGCTGGGATTTCGCCATGGCGCTCGGTGAGGAGGGTGTCGGGTGGCACTACTCCGAGTCGTTTTTGACGCTCCAGAGTTTCCTGGCGGAGTTGGTCCCAGCCCTGATCAAATTTGCCCTTGTATTTGTCGGCCCACTCGGCCGGTACGTGGTGGGGGGCATGGGTGGCGCCGGGGGCCCAGTAGATGAAGAAGGGCTTATCGGGCGTTAATGATTTTTGTTGCCGCACCCAGCGAAGGGCCTTGCGGGAGAGGTCTTCGCTGAGGTGGTAGCCCTCCTCGGGGCTGCGGTCCGGCTCCACCGGTGTGGTGCCCTCATAGAGGGCCGGTTGGTATTGGTTGGTTTCGCCACCGATGAAGCCATAGAAATACTCAAAACCGCCGCCGCCGCTGGGCCAACTGTCGAACGGCCCCACCGGACTGGTTTCCCACACCGGTACCTCGTGACATTTGCCGAATTGGGCCGTGGCGTAGCCATTCAGCTTGAGCACCTCGGCCAGCGGCGCGCAGGTGTTGGGGCGCAGGGAGTTGTTGCCCGGAGCCGACGTTGCCATCTCTGTGATCGCCCCAAAGCCCACCGTGTGGTGGTTGCGGCCGGTGAGCAGGGCTGCCCGGGTGGGTGAGCAAAGGGCGGTGGTGTGAAAGCGGTTGAACTTGAGCCCCTGGGCCGCCAACCGCTCGGCGGTGGGGGTGTGCACGGGGCCGCCGAAGGCGGAGGAGGCGCCGAAACCGACGTCATCAAGCAGCACCACCAGCACGTTGGGGGCGCCGGCGGGAGGTCGCAGGGGCTGGATCGGCGGGTAATGGGTGTCAGGGTCCTTGGCATCAAAAGTGGTCAGCCCCTGGTGTTCCCGGTAGGGAATCGGAAGCACGGTGCGGGGCAGATCCTGAGCTGATGCCATGGGGAACGGGAGGGACGATGCCCTCGCAAGTCGAAACTGACCTTAGGCAAGACGGACGCTTAACTCAACTGCAATCCGAGTGGTTTGGCTGCGTCATCTCAGCACCTTTGATTTTGAATAAAATATGCACAAAGAGCTAATCATTATGCTGCTGGCAACAGTGGCTGTGTTCCCCACCATTGCCAAAGGCAAGGATGTCCGATGTTTGATTAGGTAGAAGAGTGTGGATAGGTACTCTGGTAATTGTAATTTTACCTTATGGTAGCGAGGCGGTTTCTCGGTTGGTCTCAATTGTGCCGAAAACACCGCTCTCTCCCAGATCACGGCCAGCACTGTCCATTTCATTGACAGGGTGAGTGCGTTGGCCTGTTCGCTTCTAGTGACCAGCTGGGGCCCCTGGCCAGGGCCGCCTCCATGACGGCAAAGGCGGCTGGGATGGCCGCAATGATAAAAAAATGTGTTCTTATGGGCCGGGCTTTATTTATTTATTTTTATTTAAGATTGTTGCCAATGGGGAGAAGTAATAATATTTCGAAAATATTCGTTTTATTCGCGATGTCCAAATCCTCGATCGCTTCCACCTTCCTTCTTCCTTGCCCCAGCTGTGGCAGCCATCAGTTTTGCGGTCGCTATCCCAGATGCCCTGGCCAACGGGCTCACTTTCAGCAATAAAACCACCGCCAACGGCCTGGGGAACAACCGCGTGCTTGGCGTCTACGCCAGCGGCAGCACTGTCTACGCAGCCACCGACGACGGCCTCAGCATCTCCAGCAACGGTGGCAGCAGCTTTACCAACTACACCACCGCCAACGGTTTGGGGAACAACAAGGTGTGGGGCGTGTACGCCAGCGGCAGCACCGTCTACGCCGCCACCGACGAAGGCCTGGGCATTGCCCAGCTGCCGGCCCCGGCAGCAAACGCCGTTCCAGGCCCCCTGCCCTTGGTCGGTGCCGCCAGCGCCTTCGGCTTCTCCAGGCGCCTGCGCCGCCGGCGGCGCAGGCAGAGCGCTGCAGCAGCCCCTGCCACCCAGGCTTGATCGCCGTGAACGAAGACCGCGTTTCCCGGATAAACCTCTTTTCCAAACACGCCAGCTTGATCAGCCGGGGCCTTGAGGCCCTCGTGCTGCTGAGCCTCCTGACCAGTGCCTTTCCCTTCGCCCTGGCCCAGCCGATCTGGTGGTTACGGCTCTCCGACAGCGCCGTGGGCCTGGCGCCGGTGATCCTGGTGGCCGTGATCCTGGTGCGGCTCAGTTCGATGTTCTACGCCAGTGATCCCAGCTATGTCCCCATGCATGGGCGGCATGCCTTACGCACCGCCCGCCGCTGGGCCAGCGTCTACGCCCTGCTCATTCCCCTGCAGCTGATCGGCTTCACCTGGCTCTGGTTTGACAGTGACAGCCAGGTCAATGCCCGCATCCTCCAGGGCGAAACAAACCGCATCTCCCTGCAACAGGCGCTGGCGGCAAGCGCCTCCGACCGGGAGCTTCAGGCCCTGCTCGCCAGCACCAACCTCGGCCCTCTACCCACCTTCAGTTCCCCATCCCTGGCCGATCACAAGCAGCAGCTCACCCAGGCCCTCGCCGCCAACGGCGCCGCATTCAACACCAACCTCCGCAGCGAATGCTCCGCCATGCTGGCCAACTCGATCCCCGGAACCCTGCGGGTGCTGCTCGGCTCCCTGATCGTGGGCGCAATCCTGTTCACCATTACTCGGCAGCTTTAAAGGCCAACCTGGCCACGATCTGCTGCAGTGATGGGGCCAAGGGGCGGTACTGGCCTAGTTTGGCGCTCCAAACCTGGCCAGTCCCCAGCTCCTTGAGGCTCACCAGGGCCAGGTCCTGGCCCTCCAGCAGGCGCAGATCTCCCAGGGGACAGATCAAGGGGCCGCGAAAGAAATGGCGCACACGCCCATCGTTCTCCACGCGCCACCAAGGCTGCAGGCTGGCGGCCGTGTAGGCGATTTCTTCTTGCAGCTCCCGCCGCAGGCCCTCCTCCGGGCTTTCGCCGGGCTCCAGATGGCCGCCGAACAAACCCCAGCAGCCCGGCGCGACGATGCCCTCGATGTCGTCCCTCAGTTGCAGCAGCCATAGGCCATTGCGCTCCAACAGGGCCAGGGCCACCTCCACCGCCATGGGTTCTCCACTCCAATCACCCAGGCCACGATGCCGCAACCCTGGGGCCCCTGGGTCGCGACATTGGTCATCACCAACCGCTTGGCTGCCCCGACTTGCTGCCAAGACTGCCGGCCGCGATCGCCTTTCCCGATTGCCTTCCTGCCTCGAAGACCTCTCCTGGCAAACAGCTGCAACCACGCTACCGGTAGTGTCCCGATTCGCTTGCGCCAGGAGGCTGCCCGCAACCCCAACAGCTCAGCGGGCCCAGGGCAAATGTTGGGCCAGCATGGGTTGGTTGGACCAGACCCGGGAGTTTTGAAGGGCCAGGGGGCGCAGACCAATTGAGCTTGCCTGGGTCCCTAGGGCCGCGAACCGTCCAGATCCACACCTTGCAGCAGCGGTGCTGCCACCATCAAGGCCAGGCTGCGGCCGGCCAGGCAGACTTGGGGCTCGGACCAGGGTTGGGGCTGGGCTGGCAGGTCCTGGGGGCTGGGTAAGCCGGTATTGATCACCCTCAACCAGCCAGGGGGGGCCAGCGGCAGCGAAAAGTTCATGGGTTGGTAATAGGCATTCATGCCGCACCAGAGCAGCGGGCCCCGCCTGAAGTCGGCAAGGCTCCAGGCTAGGGAATGGGACCAGCTAGCCCAATCGGGTTTGTGTAAATCCACCCCATGCCATTCGCGCCAGGCAAGACCGTGGTCCCTGGGCCCGCTGGGGGGGGCACTGGCCAGGGGGATCTCCGGATTGAGCAGGGGAGCCAGGGTTTGGCGCAGGTTGATCAAACGCTTCAAGAAGTCCATCAGGGCCAGATCGTCGGCGTCGGGTTGCCAGTGCATCCAACCGAGGGGGTTGTTCTGGCACCAGGTGTTGTTGTTGCCCCCCTGGCTACGGCGCACCTCATCGCCCATCAGCAGCATCGGCACCCCCGGGGCCAACAACAGGGTGGTCAACAGATTGCGCAACTGGCGCTGGCGCAAAGCCTCGATGGCGCCATCGCTGCTGGGACCCTCGACACCGTGGTTCCAACTGTTGTTGTGGTTGTCGCCATCGCGGTCGTTCTCGCCATTGGCCAGGTTGTGCTTGCGGTCGTAGCTCACCAAATCGGCCAGGGTGAAGCCGTCATGGGCGGTTAGGAAGGTGATCTGGCGGCCCAGGGGTGCGGGCTGGCCGCCGTAGAGATCGGGGCTGCCGGCGAGCCTCTGGCCCAACAGCCAGGCGCAGCGCTCGTCCCCCTTCCAAAAACGGCGCAGATCATCCCGGAAGCGACCGTTCCAAGCGGCAACCCGCTGGGCCGGAAAATCCGCCAGCCGGTAGAGCCCGCCGCAGTCCCAGGGCTCACTGATCAGCTTGAGGTCGCTGAGGTCCGGATCGGCCTCCATCTCCTCAAACAGGGGTGGCATGTCAAGGGGCATCAACTCCTCCCCCCGGGCCAGGGCAATGCCCAGATCGAAGCGGAAACCATCGATGCCCAGCTCGATGGCCCAGCAACGCAACGATTCCAAGATCAGCCGCCGGGCCAGGGGGCGATTGGCGGCGATGCTGTTGCCACAACCACTGACATCCAGATAATCACCACGAGAATTCTGGTGGTAGTAGTGGCCGTCGGCCAAGCCTCGCCAGCTGAGGG
Organism: Synechococcus sp. UW140; assembly: GCA_945878795.1. Classification (GTDB taxonomy): domain Bacteria; phylum Cyanobacteriota; class Cyanobacteriia; order PCC-6307; family Cyanobiaceae; genus Cyanobium. The sequence continues at coordinate 9,444 of CAMDWF010000018.1, read as the reverse complement.
TGGGCCCCGCCTGGTTGCCCTCGCTGGTGTGGTTGTAAACCACATCCAAAATCACCTCCAGACCCGCCTGGTGGGCGGCGCTCACCAGTTGGCGCACCTCCTGACGGGCCTGCAGCGGCTCGTCGCTGACCAGATAGGTGGGGTGGGGCGCAAACCAGCTCAAGGGGCTGTAGCCCCAGTGGTTGTAGCGGCCGATCGGGGCATCCTGGGGGTCAAAGGCCATCACCGGCAGCAACTCGATCGCCGTAATCCCCAAGTCCTGCAGGTAGGGCAGGCGATCGATCAACCCCAGCAGGGTCCCCTGGCGCTCGGGGGCCACCCCGCAGTCGGGGCCGCGGCTGAAGCCCCCCACATGCAGTTCGTAAATCAGGGAGGTCTGCCAGGGGTGACGCGGCCGGGGCGCTGCCTCGAAGTCGAAGCGGTCCCGCTCGGTCACCACCCCCTTGAGGCAGGTGGCCGTATTGGGTATGGCCCCAACGGCCTGGAGGCGTTCATAGACATCCCAGCCGGTGATCGCCCGGGCGCAGGGATCTAGCAGCACCTTGGAGGGATTGAAGCCATGGCCGCCGGGCTGCAGCGGACCAAACACCCGGTAGCCATAGCAGCAGCCGAGGCCCACACCCAACACTTCCACATGCCAATGGTCGCCGGAGCGGTGGCGCGGGTCCAGCTCGATGACCTGCTCGGGCTCGCGGGCGGAGCCGGAGGCGAATAACAACAGCTCCACCCGGGTCGCCAGGGGAGCTACCACAGAAAAGTTGACGCCCGCCTTGGTGACGCTGGCGCCAAGGGGCGAGGGATGGCCGATCCGGATCGCCGACAAAAGGCACTGGTCTGGTTAGGGGCCAAGCTAGGCCTGATGCCAGCGAATGTTTCGCGTTGAACCCGCCATGACAGCGGCCCCGCACAGCCGCGAACCGGGCCGCCCCCCCCGGCCCGTGCGCTCCGATCTCTGGTTGTTTGCCCCCAACCGGGACAACCAGGGCGGCAGCGCCTGGTTTCTTGAACATTCCGATCGGGATTTGCTGATCGATTTACCGGCCCTGACGCAGGCCAACCTGGCTTTCCTGCAGCAACGGCCTCGCCCGGCTCAGATCGTGTTGACGGGACGGGACGGCCACGGCCGTTGCCGGGCCCTGCAGGGGGCCCTCGGCTGGCCCGTGCTGGTGCAGGAACAGGAGGCCTACCTGCTGCCTGGGGTAGAGGACCTGCAAAGCTTCGGCCGCGAGCACGCCCTCACCCCCGGGCTGCGGTTGCTTTGGACACCGGGACCCAGTCCCGGGGCCTGTGTGCTGCATGCCCTTGGCGCAGGTGCTGGCGGGGGTCTCTTCTGTGGGCGCCTGCTGGTGCCCGTTGCGCCGGGCCGCCTCGAACCCCGCCGCAGCCGCCGCTGTTTCCACTGGCCCCGGCAAATCGCCAGCCTGCGGGCCCTGCGGGCCTGGTTGCCGGCGGGCACCCCTGGTTGGATCGCCAGCGGAGCCGGACTGGGCGCCCTGCAGGGCGAAATCCTGGTAGGGCCAGGGGAAGCGCTGCTGGCCGACCTGGAAAAACAGGCCGAAACGCTGTTGTCGCAAGGGATCGACCCCCTTTGAACCAGGGGGGCGGGGCCTGGGTCCTTGGGGTCCTGCAGGGGGGGGTGAGGGCCAAAAACCTTGTCTAGTGGCGACTTTTCTGTTGCCGTGCCGCTCAAGTGCCCATACGATTGGCGCGCCCGTTGCCTCGGCGGTCGGTCCCGGGATCGGCTCGCCTCATCACTGGTTCCCTCGACCGCCAATCTGGAGGCCCCCCCCAACAAATGAACAAAGCTGACCTCGTTAATCTCGTTGCCGCCCGCACCGAACTCACCAAAACCGACGTCTCAATGGTCGTCGACGCCGCCATCGAAACCATCGTTGATTCGGTGGTCGAAGGCAAAAAAGTCTCGATCTTGGGCTTCGGCTCCTTTGAGCCCCGCGAACGCTCCGCCCGTCAAGGACTGAACCCCAAGACTGGCGAAAAGATCAAGATCCCCGCCAAGCGAGTGCCCGCCTTCACCGCCGGCAAGCTCTTCAAGGATCGGGTTCAAGGCTGATCAGCCCCACCCTGCGCCTGCCGGATCACCTGCAGGCCCTGCTTCACCAAGGCGTTGATTTGAGAGTGGGGGGCTACCGCGGCCGGTTTGCCCCCTCCCCGACCGGGCCGTTGCACCTTGGCAACCTCCGCACCGCCCTGGTCAGCTGGCTTGACGCCCGCAGCCAAGGCGGGCAATGGCTCTTGCGCATCGATGATCTCGACAGCCCCCGCAACCGGGCCGGAGCCACTGATTCCATTCTTGAGGATCTCCAGTGGCTGGGGTTGAACTGGGATGGTCCCCCGGTCTTCCAGGGCCAGCGCCGGGGCCTCTATGCCAGCGTGCTTGCGGCGCTCCGCCGCGATGGTTTCCTTTACCCCTGTCGCTGCAGCCGGCGCCTGTTGGCAGATATTTCAGCCCCCCACGGCCGCCTCAGCGTCTATCCAGGCTTCTGCCGTGGGCTCACGCCCCTGTGGGGCCCCCAGAACCAGCGGCTGCCCAGTTGGCGCCTGCGACTGCCCCCCACCACCCTCGCCTGGCAGGAGCGGCTGGCTAACGAAGGCCGCATGGAGGGATCCAGTCAGGTCGGGGACCTGGTGCTCCGCCGCGCCGATGGGCTGATCGCCTATCACCTGGCCACCGCTGTGGATGAATTGGCCCTCGGCATCAGTGATGTGGTGCGGGGTGCTGATCTTTGGTCCTCCACCGGCGCCCAGGTGGCCGTGATGGCGGTGTTGGGCCATGCCCCACCCCGTTACGGCCATGTGCCCCTTTGGCATGACCAGCAGGGCCAACGCCTAAGCAAGCGTCAAGGTTCGGAAGGCCTGTCCGGACTGCGGGCCCGGGGCCTGGACGCCCCTGGCGTGATTGGCCTGTTGGCAGCCAGCGCCGGCCTGGTGCCGCAGGGCAGTCGGCTCTCCAGCAACGAACTTTTGCAGAAAATGCACGGGGTCAGCAATTTGCGCTGATGCCATGGATACCAGCCAACAACTCTTCAGAAAGATTTTTGATTTGAGGCGGTGCTTTGGGGGCACAGTGTTCAGATGCACACGAACCAATCCTCAGAGCCCCAAGCGGGGCATCCAGTCCTAAGGCAGGCTGCCAACGCCGCCGCCCAAGCGGCGGCTGGAATCCGTCCCCAGCAGCAAGGCCAATCCGTTGACGCAAAGCCCTGTCAGCAATGCGGTGGCAGTGGCATTCTGCGCAAGAACAGCGAGAGCTACCGCACTTGCCTTGCCTGCCTGGGCCAGGGAGCGCCTCCCAGCAGCAAGGGCTTGCTCTTGCCGTTGCTCAGGCCCGTCTCTTCCCCTGCTGCTTCCAGATAAAGAAACCGGTGACGCCGACCACCACGCCGAGGGGGATCGCAGTGAGTAGCAGCAGGATGACGGAGGACCAATCGGTGTACATCCACACAAGAGCGTAGGCAGCACGGATTCTCTCAGCCAACCCGCCCCTCCGCACCCCACCGGCTCGAAGTCTCGCTTGACGACGCCAGCGGGGAGAGGGCCATTGGCCCTAAGATTGAAGGCAAGTTGTATGAATTCAAGTAAAAAGGCCTTCCCATGCAGCACTTCTGGGCCCCGGAAATTGATCCTGCTCACCCCATGGATTGCACCCGAGCTGAGCGCTATGCGATCAAGCGGCTTGCCAGCGGGCGCTATCTGGCCATTGAGCAAGTCCACCAAGGGGTGGTTGAGGTGGATGACTCCAACGGAGCTTATTTATTCCATACCCATGAGGCAGCCCTGCGGGCTGCCGACGAACTCAACCGACTCGGCCAGGGACCGGTGGATGTTTTGAAAGTGGAATGAGGAAATGCAAATGGACGCAAGCCCAGTAATTGGAGTCACATTTGATCGTTAAGTACAGACGATCTTCCCTCCCCTGCTGGATAGGGTCAAGCCAGCCGCTTCCCCCATTTCGATGCAAAGCCACCATCTGCGCACTTTGGCGGCCCTTTACGCCCACCCTCTGCAGCACGGGGTGCGGGTGTCCAAGGTGGAGGCCCTGCTGAGGGCGCTGGGCGCCGAGGTCAGCGAACTGGACAGCCGGCGCCTGAAGATCGTCATGCCCGGTGGCCAGGAAACCTGGATCCGACTTGGCTGCGGCATCCAATCCCCCGATCTCGATAGCGAAGCGATGCTGCGCGTCCGCCATCTGCTTCAGGAGGCGGGGGTCACGGGCGAGCACCCCCAGGCCGAGGCCGCTTCACCCCGGGGCGATCAGAGTCACCGGCTGGTTCTGCATCTCGACCACCACCACACCGACGTCTTGCAACTGGAGGGCGATGGCGTCGAGCACGCGGTGCTCAAGCCCCATGGCGGCTGGGCGGGCCGCGAATCCCTCACCCACCGCCACGATCGGGACGAGGCCGGCCAACGGGCGCCGATTGACAGTGAATATCTGGCCCAGATAGTTGCGGCGATGGCCGCTGCCGATGCTGTGTTGCTGCTGGGTCACGGCAGCGGCGAAAGCGACATGCGCCTGGTGCTGCTGGATTACCTGAACCACCACCGCCCCGACCTACTCGATCGCATCGTTGGCATCGACAGTTTGTCAATGGCCCATCCCAGCGAAGCCCAGCTGCTCGCCAATGCCCGCGAGCATTTCGGTAACCTTTCCCCCCGCCGTCCCGTGCAGGCCCCGGGGCAGGAATTCAAGCCCCTGGGCCCCCTGGCCTGAGACAAAAAGAAAAAAAGGGCCCCCGTTCGGGGGGCCTTGGCGGCCTGCTCAGACCAGCACCGCTTCTGGGGCTGCGGTGCTGGACAGCTCGGCCTGACGGAAGCGCAACCGTTCGGATTCGACATCGACGGCGATGGTGCTGCCCATCGCGAAGCTGCCGGCGAGGATCGCCTTGGCGATCGGGGTTTCCAGCTCCCTCTGGATGGCGCGCTTGAGCGGTCGGGCCCCGTAAACGGGGTCGTAACCCACGGCCGCCAGCCAGTCGAGGGCTGCGGCATTCACATCGAGGCCCAGTTTCCTGTCCTCCAGGCGCTGGGCCAGGCGCTTCACCTGCAGATCGACGATCTGGCGCAGTTCCTCTTGTTTGAGGCTGTGGAAGATGATTGATTCATCGAGCCTGTTGAGGAATTCGGGGCGGAAATGGGCCCGCAGGGCCTCATTCACCCGCCGCTCCATCTCGCCGTGGCGGGCCGGATCACCGGCGAGATCGAGAATCGAAGCGCTGCCGATGTTGCTGGTGAGAATCAGGATCGAATTGGTGAAATCCACCGTGCGGCCCTGGCCATCGGTGACGCGGCCGTCATCGAGGATCTGCAACATGACATTGAAGACATCGGGGTGGGCCTTCTCCACCTCATCGAACAGAATCACCGCATAGGGCCGCCGCCGCACCGCTTCGGTGAGTTGGCCCCCTTCTTCGTAGCCCACATAGCCCGGAGGCGCTCCGATCAGTCGGCTGACGGCGTGCTTCTCCATGTATTCGCTCATGTCGATGCGCACCATCGCCTCCTCGCTATCAAAGAGCTGGGCGGCCAGGGCCTTGGAGAGCTCGGTTTTGCCGACGCCGGTGGGGCCGAGGAACAGGAACGAAGCAATCGGCCGATTGGGATCGGACAGTCCCGCCCGGGAGCGCTGGATGGCATCGGCCACCGCCGTCACCGCCTGCTGCTGACCGATGACACGGGTGTGCAATTCGTCTTCGAGATGGAGCAATTTCTCCATCTCCGATTGCACCAACTTGCTCACCGGAATGCCCGTCCACTTGGCGATCACTTCGGCGATGTCATCTTCGGTGACCTCTTCCCGCAACAAGTTCTTGCCGCTGTGGGCCCCGGTTAGCTCGGCTTCCTTGGCGGCCAATTTCTTATTCAGCTCCCCGAGGGTGCCGTATTCGAGTTGGGCGGCGCGGTTGAGGTCGTAGCTGCGTTTGGCCTGCTCGATCTGGAGCTGCACCTGCTCGATCTCCTCCTTGATGGCGGAGAGCTCATCAATACTGCCCTTTTCCTGCTGCCATTGGGCATTGAGGCCGCTCTGCTGCTCCGACAATTCGGCCAGCTCCTTTTCGAGCCGCTCAAGACGGTCACGGCTGGCCACATCGGATTCGCGGCCGAGGGAGAGTTTCTCCATCTCCAGCTGCAGGATGCGGCGATCCAGTTCATCGATCTCCTCCGGCTTGGAGGTGATTTCCATCTTGAGGCGCGCCGCCGATTCATCCATCAAATCGATGGCCTTGTCCGGCAAGAAACGATCGGCGATGTAGCGGCTGCTGAGCACCGCTGCAGCCACGAGGGCGTTGTCGGCAATGCGCACGCCGTGGTGCACCTCGTAGCGTTCCTTGAGGCCCCGCAGAATCGAAATCGTGTCCTCCACGGTGGGCTGGTCTACAAACACCTGCTGGAAACGGCGCTCCAGGGCAGGATCCTTCTCGATGTGCTGGCGGTGCTCATCGAGGGTGGTGGCGCCGATGCAGCGCAGTTCGCCCCGGGCCAGCATCGGCTTGAGCAGGTTGCTGGCGTCCATGGAGCCGCCGGCGGCCCCGGCCCCCACCACGGTGTGGATCTCATCGATGAACAGCACGATCTGCCCCTCGCTGGCGGTCACCTCCTTGAGCACCGCCTTGAGCCGCTCCTCAAATTCGCCCCGGTACTTGGCACCGGCGATCAGGGCCCCCATGTCGAGGGCAATCAGCTGGCGATTCTGCAGGGCCTGGGGTACATCGCCATTGACGATGCGCTGGGCCAGACCTTCAACGATGGCGGTCTTGCCGACGCCAGGCTCGCCGATCAGGACGGGGTTGTTCTTGGTGCGGCGACTGAGGATCTGGATCGTGCGCCGGATCTCTTCGTCGCGGCCAATGACCGGATCGAGCTTGCCGGCCTTGGCCGCCTCAGTGAGATCGCGGCCATACTTCAGCAAAGATTCGTAGGTGCCTTCGGGGTTCTGGTCGGTGACCTTCTGGCTGCCCCGCACCGCCTGGACGGCCTCCCGCAGGCGGCGGCTGTCGGTGCCCATCTGGGAGAGCAGCTGTTTGCCATGGCGGTCGTCATCGGCCAGGGCCAGCAGCAGATGTTCGACGGCGATGTAGGCGTCGTCGAATTCCTTTTTAATGGCGTCGGCGCGATCGAGCACCGCATTGAGGCCCTTGCCGAGATAGATGTTGTCGGCTGGGGCCGAAAGACTGGGCTGGGCGCTGATGGTGGCGTCGAGCCTCTGGCTGAGGCTGCCCACATCCACGCCTGCCTTTTCAAGGATGCGGCTGGCCAAACCCTGCTGGGCCAGCAGCGAGGCAAACAGGTGCTCGCTCTCCATCTGCTGCTGGCGCTTCTGCTGGGCCAACTGCTGGGCGCCCACCACGGCGCCCCAGGCATTTTCTGTGAATAATTCAGCGGTGGGATGCATCGTCAAAACCTCCTGGTGAGCGGACGTGCCGGGTTTGTTGAAGTCACCGTATGAACTGTGGCCGCAAACGCCGAGGGTTGGCACCGAACCCATCGGTACGGTCCTCCCCCCTCAGGATGGGTGCACCGAACCGGACGGGTGGGTAGACCGAACCCCCATGGGCATTAAGGGCGCAAAATGATGCGCGGCCCTAATAGGCTTAGCCGATTCCAAGTACAAAACCAGCTCCGCCGAGAAGAATGACTACAGCTAAGGTTGGTTCACTGTTGCCGAGACCGAAGGTGGTGTTGTACTGATTCAGCAATGGCTTCACCAAACTACCCACCATGTTATAGCCGTACAGTTGTTGATAGAGGCGGCCATCTTCCAGTTTCACCGGTTCAGAGGTGTCGCGTTCAACAATCAACGACCATGATTCGATCAAATTAGGGAATTCCAGAATATGGTTGGTTGGTCGGGATTTTCTCGGATTCAATAATTTATTCAATTTTGGTCGCCTTTTGATCCAGTACCAACCCTCAGCCCAGTATGACTTGTAACTGAGGTTCAACTGGTAAATATTTTTTGATGTGCATACCAGTTACTATTTTTAGGTATAAAGTGCCATTATCATGATTCAGATTTTCTGACGGGAAGTCGCGCCTTTAAGCGAAAAATCTGATGTTGGTTTACCAGACATGAGACTTTGACACCATGATCGTATGATGAAATTTAGCATAATTTTCATCTCGGAATACATGCCAATTTAAATTTAGCATTTCAGCATTGGGAAGATATTAAGAAAGTTGCTGGCCAGGGGCAAGGCCAGATTGCCGCAAGCAGGGGCAGCTCCCACTCCAAGTTTGCTCAACCCAACCGTTGTTGTGGAGAGGCTTAGGGGGGAGCTGGGAAATCGGGGATTCAGGCGAAGCCTGAGGGGTTACGTCACCAAAACTGCGGCAATTGCTTGCGGCACCAACGCTATGGGCAAAGGCACTTACCAAAGCCCTCCTATCTCCTATTTTGATTGGCTGAACGGACCTCACCATGCCCGAACCCACCTTGGTGAACGAGCTTGCCCTGGCCTCCTGCGAATTTGACACGACCGGGGCAGATCCAGAGCGCAACTGCTGGCTGGCGGTTCACCGCCATGTGCACGGCGTGCTGCCCTCGGAGTACGACATCCGCGAGGTGCCAGAGGACCTCTATTTGGCGGTGCTGGCGGCCCGCAAGCTGCTGGGTGGGGGTGCCACCAGCCCATGAAAAAAGCCCCGACGAACCGGGGCCAGCCTTGACGAGAGGGGTGGGTGAACCGCCCAGCCCCGTTCAAACCAGAATCACCACTTGGTGGATTGGTCAATCACGTAGGCGGCCACGTCAGCAATTTGGGCATCGCTGAGCTTGCCACCGAAGGCGGGCATGGCGCCCTTGCCATTGGTGACCTGGTAAGTCACGGCGGCTTCCGGGCCATCGGCATAGTTGGCTAGGTAGGCCTTGAGGGCATCGGCCTTGAGGGTGCGCTCGGCGTTGACCACATTGCCACCACCCATGTGGCAGGCGGCGCAGTTGCCATTGAAAATCGTGGCACCGCTGGCCGCATCGGCGGCGAAGCTTGGCGCGGCACCCAGGACGAGGGCCAGGCAAAGAGCAAGAAGAGAAAAGAGACGACGCATGGGAGGGTGCCCCAAGGCACATGCAACCCATTCAAATTAGGCGGCGGGCAGCGGGCCCCTGGGGCATGTTCGGGAGATTTGCAACAAATGAAACAGGGAGCCAAAGCCTGGCTTCAACCGGGCAACCGGCCCCGGTGGGGCACCCCGGCCTGCTCCAACACCGCTTCCAGGCTGGGGGCGTAGCTGCTGAGCCCAAAGCGCTCGGGCGGACTGACGGGGTCATGTACGAAATGCCGTTGACGGATCGAGAACCGGTCCCAGGCGTTGACCTCAATCCGCAACAGCTTGATTAAGCCCTCAATCAACCAGCCCCGCAGATCCAGGCCCACCGGCGGCAGCCAGCCATGTCGCCAGCGCACCAGGGTCGCCACGGTGCGGTTG
>CAMDWF010000017.1 GCA_945878795.1 Synechococcus sp. UW140 | reverse complement strand
AGGGAGGGCAGGTCGTCCACCAGGGCATCGGCATAGGCGGTGATGCGCAGAAACCACTGGCGCAACAAGCGTTTTTCCACCTTTGCCCCAGAGCGCCAGGACCGCCCTTCGCCATCCACCTGTTCGTTGGCCAGCACCGTCTGGTCGATCGGATCCCAGTTGACGCTGGCCTCCTTCTGGTAGGCCAATCCGGCATCCAGGAACTGCAGGAACAACCACTGGGTCCAGCGGTAGTAGTCGGGATGGCAGGTGGCGATCTCCCGCTTCCAGTCGATCGAAAGGCCCAGCCGTTGCAGCTGGCTGCGCATCTGGGCAATGTTCTGCTCGGTCCAGTCCGCCGGATTGACGCCCCTTTCAATCGCCGCGTTCTCCGCCGGCAACCCGAAGGCATCCCAGCCCATCGGATGCAGCACGCGCCGGCCCCGCATGCGCTGCACGCGGGCATAGACATCGGTGATCACATAGTTGCGCACATGGCCCATGTGCAGGCTCCCCGAGGGATAGGGAAACATCGAGAGGGCATAGCAGGGCTCTCCCTCGCCCTGCTCCGGGGTGTCGTCCAGATCGAGTTCGCGCCAGCGCCGCTGCCAGCGCTCTTCAATCGCCTGGGGGAGATAGCGTGAAGGGTCGCTCAAGGGGTGGGCCGGCATGTCCACAGCGATGGTGCCATAACCCCTTCGCCAGACTCAGCGCAGGCTGCGTACCAACACCACCGCTGCGCGGTTGATCAGCACCAAGGACTCCCCCATCGGTTCCCGCAGGGCCAGATAGTCAACGTCCTGCCAGGCCAGCACTCCCTCCAGGGCTTCGCCAGTGGTGATCTCGATCTGCACCAGTTTGCGGTTGCGAATCAGATCCTGAAGATGGCGAATGCTCGGCAGGGAGGTGTCGAGTCGCGAGTGTTTGGCGTCAAAGGCGCTCTGCATAGGATTGGGGCCCTATCGCGTGAAACCGTTGCTGCCGTCTTCCCATGCTTCCCTAGCCGGTTGGCTCGCCCACGGTTTCAGCAAGTACCAGGGCCTGGGCAACGACTTTCTGCTGATCGATGCTCGAACTTTAGGCGAGGACTGCAACTCTGACCCCAACCCAGCAGCGATTCGTCAGATCTGTGATCGTCGCTTCGGCGTTGGCGCCGACGGTCTGATCCTGGCCCTGCCGCCACGTCAGGGGGGTGAGGTAAGGATGCGCATTTTCAATGCCGATGGCAGCGAACCGGAGATGTGCGGTAACGGCATCCGTTGCCTGGCCAAGTTTCTGGCCGACCGGGATGGTGATGGTCCGGGGCGCCGCTGGTCTATCGAGACCCTGGCGGGAACCATCACTCCCGAGCTCCAGGACGACGGCAGCGTGCGGGTGGACATGGGCCCGCCCTTTTTGAACCCGGAAACCGTCCCCACCACTTTGGCGGTGGGACCGGCCGGTTTGCCCCAGGGCGTCTTGATGGTGGCGGGTCAGACCTTGGCCGTGGCCGCCGCCGGCATGGGCAATCCCCATGTGGTGATTCCGGTGGCCGATCTCGATGCCGTTGATCTCGAAGCGCTGGGGCCCCTGCTGGAGCACCACGAAGCCTTTCCGGCCCGCACCAACGTGCATTTCGTCCAGGTCCTCAGCCCAGACCACCTGCGCATGCGGGTCTGGGAGCGGGGGGCGGGGCCAACCCTGGCCTGCGGCACCGGCGCCTGCGCCACCCTGGTGGCCTGCCACCTGCTTGGCCTGGCCGCAGGGCGGGCCCGCCTGGAATTGCCCGGTGGCTCCCTGGAAATTGAGTGGGATGGGGCTATCGGACCTGTCTGGATGACCGGACCGGCCGAGGCGGTCTTCCATGGCCAGCTCGCCTACGGCTCCGAGCCGGCCGAGGCCGATCCGGCCGGGACCGAACCGGCCAACACCGATCCGGCCGATCCCAGCGACGCTGGGTTGCCCCAGGCTGCCGCCATCGACTGCGCCGTGGCCTGCGTCCAGGGCTGCGTGCGGCCCGAGGCCTGCCCCAACGCCGAGGCCCGGGCCCGGGTGCAACAACTGCTGGAAATGCGATCCCTTGATGAATTGGTGGCAATCGCCACCAACTCCCTGGAAGACCGGCTGCTGGGTCGCTTGCCCCGCGATGGCGGTCGGGCCGGTTAACGGCATGGCCGCCGCAACCGCCGCCGCCAGGAGGGGCTCCGAGGGCCCGTGGGATTTGGCGCGTTACCTGGATACCTGCGCCACCTCGCCCCCAAGCGAGGCGGTGCTGGCGGCGATGGCGGCGGCGGCACCGCTGGTCTGGGCCAATCCCTCCAGCTTGCATGGCTTCGGGATGGCGGCGGCCGAAGCCCTCGAACGCAGCCGCTGCAGCCTGGCCCACCATCTCGGGGCCCAACCCGACGAGGTGGTGTGGTGCTCGGGGGGGACCGAAGCGATTCAGATGGCCCTGTTGGGCCTGGCGGCCCAGCACCCGGTAGGGCGGCTGGTGATTTCGGCGGTGGAGCACCCGGCCACGGAGGCGGCCGCCGCCCGCCTGCAACAACAGGGATGGCAGCTGGCCCGGCTGCCGGTGGATCGAGACGGCCTGGTGTGTCTGGAGCGGCTGGAGGAGCTGCTGCAGTCGCCAACGCGCCTGATGTCATTGATTTGGGGGCAAAGCGAGGTGGGCAGCCTCCAACCCCTGGAAACAATTGCTGCCCAGTGCCGGCGCGCCGGCGTGAGCCTGCATGTGGACGCGGTGCAGGTGGTGGGCCATCACCCCATCGATTTCGCCTCCCTGCCCGTGGACCTGCTCAGCTGTGCCGCCCACAAACTGCAGGGCCCCCGGGGCATTGGCGCCCTGCTGGTGCGGCGGGGCCTCAGCCTCGAGCCCTTGCTGGGGGGGGCCCAGGAGGCGGGCCGTCGCGGTGGCACCGAGTCGGTGCTGCTGGCCATCGGCTTTGCCGCGGCCCTGGCCGCAGCCCAGGAGCGCTTGCAGCAGCACGGTGGCGTCGATCCCCTGGCCGAACTGCGCGATGGTCTGCTGCAGAACTTGAGGGCCCTGCCTGGTCTGCGCCTCAGTGGTCCGCAACCCGCTTCGGCCGCTCGGCTGCCCCACCACCTCAGCCTGCTGGTGAGCACGGCCGCCGGCCGGCCCCTGGCGGGTCGGGCCCTGGTGCGGGCCCTCTGGCGCCAGGGCTACGCCGTCAGCAGCGGTTCGGCCTGCAGTGCTCTCAAGGGCAGGGCCCTACAGGGCGGGGCCCAGGGCGGGGCCGCCAGCCCGATCCTGCTGGCCATGGGCTACGGGGCGGAGGAGGCCGCCAGTGGCCTGCGTCTCAGCCTGGGGCCCTGGCACCGGGCCGCCGACCTGGAGGCCCTGCCCCAGGCCCTGGAGCGGGCCCGGCAGGAGGTGGCGGCGACTTTCTGAATCCCCAATTCAAAGCCCGCTTACAGCCCGCCAGGGGGCAGCTATGGTCCGCCCATTGAAGGGCTGTGCCCATGCTGCCCCCGGATTTGCGCTCGGCCGAGGCCGAAACCCTCACGGCCGTGCGCTCGGCCCTAGCCGCAGAACCCCGCGGTCGCTGGACGGTCGAATGGCGTTTTGAAGGCCTGCGGCTGCTGGCGCCGGCGCTGCGGCTGGCGGGGGATCTGCTGACGGAAACGGGCCGGGGGGGGCGGCTGCTATTCGCCGACGAGGGCGCCGCGGCACTGGCCCGGCGCGATTCCGAAATCCTCGCCCCCCGCATCGCCAGTTTTGGCGATGAGCGCCGCCGCCAGGGCGATGGTGGTAGCGATAACGGTGGCGAGGGCGGTGGCGAGGGTCTGCTGGTGCTGGTGGCCCCCAGCCAGGCGGAATACGACCTGGTGGAAGCCCTGTGCGGGGCGCACCGGGGCGCGGTGCTGCTGCTCAATCCAAACCTGGAGGATGCGGCGGTGGGCATCGGCAGCGTGGCGCGTCAGCGCCGCAAGGGATTTCTGGCCACCTGGCAGACGGCCTATGCCCTGCTGCCCGATGCCGAGTCGACCCTGCGCCGCGCCCATCCGGGCGAGTGGGAGCTCTACCGCCTCGACCCCGACGGTTACCGGCTTGTGCGCAGCTTCGAGCGGCGGCCCGATGGCGAAAGCCGCGCCGAGGCCCTGGCCGGCACTGGCGGTGTGGGTTTGGCAGGCCAGTTGCGGGGCCTTAATGATCTGCTGGAGGGATTGCAGCGTTGAGGGGGCTGGTGGGGTGGGACAAGCCTGACTACACTTCGCCCACCTTCTTTTGCCCATGGCCACCGAACTCCCGTCCAACCGCTCCTGGAGCCTGGTGGATCTGGCAGCTGGCGCTGCCGTCCTGCTGGCTGCGGTCGGGGTGCTCTGGAGTCCGAAGCTGAGTGGCGCCGTCGATCGCGCGACGGGGGCCCTGCAACCCGTCACGGTCTCGGTGGATGTGCGTGGGGTGCCTTCGGCTGATGCGGGCAACTTGATCCGCCAGGCCGAACAGGAAGGCAAGGTGGCGATCGTGATTCGCAACTCTCCCCACGGCACGGTCAAGATCAAGCGGGTGCAACCCCTGGAGCGGCGCCTGTCGATCCTGACGCCCGACGGCCGCTTGGTGAGCGCCCCCGATCCCAACCAGAAGACCTTTGGCACCTTTGATGCCCGCTTCATTCTGGAAGCCCAGGGCCGCAAAACCGGCGGCGGGGTTGTTTTTGGCAACCAGACCATCAAAATTGGCGCCCCAGTCGAGCTGGAAGGAGCTAATTACCGCTTCAACGGCACGGTCACCGATATGAAGCTTGGCTCCATCTGATCCCATGTCCTCCCGCCACCCGTTTGCCATGCCTGTTTTTCTGCGGCGATCCCCTCGCTCCGGCTTCTGTTTGCTGCTGGGAGGCTGGGCCTTGGTGAGCTTGGCCGCCCCCATGGCCGCTATGGCCGATCCGGCACTGCCGGCCCCTGCCAGTGTCAGACGTCACCGGTTGCCGGTGGCTGCCCTGCCGCCCCTGCCCTCGGGCCTCACCACCCCTGTGTTGCAAAGCCAGGTGAGCTGCCCGGCCTTGCAGGCGCGCCTGGAATCAATCCTGGCCGGAGAACGGGGGGTGTGGAGCGTATCGATGGCCGACCGCAGCGGCCGTCTGCTGGCCGATGTCAACGGCGAGAAGCCCCGCTCGCCGGCCTCCAACCAGAAATTGGTGACCACGGCCTTCGCCATCGATCGCCTCGGCCCCGACTACCGGCTCAGCACCCAGATGTGGCGATTGCCCGATGGCACCTTCCGCATCCTGGGCCAGGGGGATCCGGACCTGGCCGTGCCCCATCTGCAACGCTTTGCCCGCCTGGCGATGAATTCCGGCGGTGGTCCCGGCATCCCCGGCTCGGTCGTCAAGTTGGAGCTAGCTGAAGAACCTGCCCAGACCTGGTGGCCCCAGGGCTGGAAAGTGGGTGATCGGGCCTACGCCTACGGCGCCCCGATCACCCGATTGGCGATCACCAGCAATGCCATCGATGATGCGGTGAGCAATCCGGCGGCCCGGCTGCGCACCTTGTTACAGCGCAGTGTGACCCAGCAGGGGGGTGATGTGCGCATCGCCATGGTGTCCCCCCAGGCCCCCTTGCCCCAAAACGCGGTGTTGGTGCATCAGGAACCCTCCACCTCGATGCTGGGGTTGTTGAGCCTGGCCAACACCGAAAGCCATAACTTCACCGCCGAGGTGTTGCTGCGCCAGGCGGCCGGCAGCTGGGATCTGGATCGGGCGGCCCGCCTCGAAACCGGCTGGTTGATGCAGCAGAACCTGCCGATGCAGGGGGTGACCATCTACGACGGCAGCGGCCTGGATCGTTTCAATCGGCTCACCAGCCGCTTCATCACGGCCCTGTTGCTGCGCATGGATAACCATCCCTACAGCCGTTACTTCCTCGGCTCGATGGCCATCGCTGGCCAGAGGGGCACCCTGCGCAACCTCTACAACGGCACCAGCCTCGATGGCCGCGTCTACGCCAAAACCGGCACCCTCAGCGGCGTGCGGGCGATTTCCGGACAGCTGTTGACCGCCGATGGTCCCCGCTATTTCAGCGCCATCTCCAACGGTGGCACCACCCCCAACCAGACGATTGGTCGAATGCTGCGCCAGGCCCAGGACACCTCCCTCTGCGGCGGCGGCCATAGCGCCCAGGGCTTCTCAAACCGCGGCAGCAACTATGGCAACTCCTATTGATTGCCCTCTAACTGGCTGCGCTCCAACTGGTTGCGCTGCTACTGATTGCGTTCGAGCCAGCCTCGCAACTTACCGGGGTTCAGCAAGCCGAGGGGATCGTTGCTGACTTTGGCCGCCACCTGGCCGGCATCGACCAGGCCGAGGCCGCCGTCCTCCACATAGATGGTGTGGGGGTCAAACAATTGGGCGCCCAGGGATAGGCAATCGGCGATCAGGGCCTCCAGCTTCTCGATGCCGTCAAAACGCAATAGGGGCAGCCCCGCCAGGCGGTTTTCGCCTTGCGAGCGCACCCCCTCCATGTGCCACAGCAACACCTCCGGCCCCCAGCGTTGCCGCAGGGACGCCAGCATCGTTTCGGTCGGCCGGGGCAGCATCAGTTGCAGATAGGTCCAGCCGGGCTGCTGACTGCGCCAATGCAGGGTGGTGTGGTTCCAGGTGAGCTCCCGCAGGGGCAGGCCGCGGCTGACGCTTTCGGCCTGGTGCCATACCGAGACGGCGCCGCGATGGCGCAACCAAGCTTCCAGCAGGGGAGTGGCATCGGCGGCGGCCAGCAGCAATAGGCGGTGCCCCGAGGCGGCCGGGGCCCCACCGGGGGTAGGCAGCGATGCGGCAACCGGCGCCTCCAGCAGGCAGAGACTGTTGAGCAGCAAAGCCGTGGCCGGCAGCTCCTGCGCCACCGCTACTGCCGAGTCCCAATCGTCAAAATCCACCACCCATTGCCACCAGGCCACCGCCTCGGTGGTGGCCATCGCCAGGGCCGTGATCAAACCATTGCAGCCGTAAGCGTGGTTAAGGGGTTCACAGGCCTCCCCCTCCAGCCAGAGGCGGCGCGGTTCCGGTTCCACGGTGATCACCTCCAGAGCCAGCAGCTGGCCCGGATCCCGCAGCATCCCCCAGCGCAGCGAACCGATGCCGCTGGAGCCGCCGCCGATGAAGCCGCCGAGGCTGGCCGTGCGCCAGGTGCTGGGGGCCAGCCGCAATGAGCGCCCCTGCAAGCGCAATTCCTGGTCGAGATTGGCAAGAATGCAGCCGGCCTCCGCCACCATGACGCCGCTGGCGGGATTCAGCTGCCGCAGGCGATTGAGGCCCATCAGGTCGATCACCACACCGCCGCAAAGGGGAACGCACTGGCCGTAGTTGCCGGTACCCGCACCCCTGGCGGTAAGCGGCACCCCATGGCGGGCGCAGGCCCCAGCCACCGCCATCACCTGCTCAACGCTCCGCACCCGCACCACCAACTGGGCAACGCGACCCGCCAATAGGGGCGTCAGCACCGGCGAATAGTCGTGGCAATCGCGCGAGTACCGCACCCGATCCGCCGACTCCCGCAGCAGCGTCAGGCTGGGATCTTGCCGCTGCAGCTCTAGGGCCAGGGCCTCAATGCGCTCGGCCGCCACCGGATCGGGAAGGGGCGGCAGGGCGGTGCAGGGCATGGGGAGTGGGGGGGGTCGATTCCTGATCATGATCGCGGGTTCGGGCCGCGCCCGCCCAGCCCCCCAGCCTTGAACTGACAGGCGAGAGCCGATCAGGCAACTTGAACGGAAACAGCCCTCGTTTGTCGTGGTCTATGGCGCCAACGCACCTACCGCTGCCCCCACTGGCGTTCTGGTGCCTGATCAGGCAGTCTGAGAGGAGATCAGTGGCTGCCATGCCAAGGCCCCGTTACAGGCAGGTTCCCTTGTCCATCGGTCCTGATGCAGCATCGGCACCTGGAGGTGCTCTCCCTGGGGCCCCTGCTCTGCTCTTGGCCGGGTTCACAAAGGTGTTCCGCAAGCGCCTTCAGGTGCCGGAAGAAGACCCTTCGATCACGGACCAGAGCCTGCAGAAACACCATCAAGACTGGATAGAAGCATTTCTTGTGCAACAAATGAAAGGGCATAGTTACTAGTCAGGAAAGCCGCCGGTATTGAAGGGGTGATTGCAATTAAAGCAGCCCATTAAGCACATCGAGAGACGCCAGAATGCAAGGACAGCATCTGTCGATATCTCCTACATAAGACCGGAGCGTTAAGATGACGTTGCTTTCTTTGGCTTGCAGTCCTGAGCCGAATGCTGCCCTTATCGCGGTGTCGCAATAAACGCCGTTCATAACTCTGCGCTTAACAACATCAAACCCAACAGTCATTATCATATGAAGAATAACTTGCTCCAGAATGAGTACTCGACCTTGTAGTTTCGGCATTAACGGAATAGCAGCGCTTGACTGATACAAGGCGGAAAGACATCGCTTATCTCCTGTGAGGACAACTGCACCTGGAGACGCAAGGGCAGCCAAGAAGAGCTGCGCTTCGCCGGAATCCACCCCAGGGCAAGTGGCAAGTAAATCTTGACAATCCAAGTCAATTCCCAGTTCGGCAAGATACGTTTGATTTAACTTCCTGCATGACGAGACAAAATTTATTGCTCGAGCTTGTGCATTGGCCTCGGGGAGTCTCTTGCTTAGTTGATATGCGAGCGACGGTAAACAAGCAAAATCTGCATTGTCATTCAAGAACAAGGTTTGAAATGGTTCCAGAAGATCAAGGGCTGCAAGCTTGATAATTATGTCATTATCCGCAAATATCTTCAAGGCTGCTTATTTGTCCAGTCCAAGAGCCCTTACTACTAACTCCCGCTCTTCAGCAGATAAGACAGATAAATCACCTTTGATTCTTAAGGCATCAAGCATCAGGGGTTTCGTATGCTCGTCGCTAATAGACGGTTCCTTGAGCGCGGCTCTGGCAGTTGGCCAGGCTGCGTTCTTAGTGGCTTGATCAACGGCATTTGAAGATCGCTCCCAAGCTGATTTCAAAACCAAGAAACCTGCGTCAACGCCGATTAAGGATTGCTCTTTGATGGCTCTTGCCGCTAATTGTTTAGCGGTTATTCTCGGTGATATTCTGATAAAATCGCTCATTGCATTCTTGTTCTCGCCTAAAATTAGCGAAAGCGCCCATTCGTTGGCGGCGACTTCCTCATCAGAAATGCTGTTTAGGTCACAGCTTTCCTCGATAAATGCAGCATCTCCTTGCTTGACGTGCTCTAGTGCTAAATGAGCTAGCTCATGAGCCAAGACAAATAGGCCCCATGAAGTGTCTTTTGCATTGCCTCTTAAAAAGATAAAAGGTCGATCTTTTTGCCAAGTGATCATCCCAGTAAACTTTAGGGCAGAATTGCTATGCAAATCTACTGCTGGGAGAACAGCAATACCCGAGTGCCAACAGTATGCCAGCAACGACTTGAAGTCTAACTTCTTGGAAGATCCAAGTATGTAGTTTCTTATTTGTGTCGGGTCAAGTTCACTTGCGACAAATGCGGGGACCTTAGGAAGGCAGGCTTCAACTTCTAAAGCGATTTGCTGGTTGACGGATTTTGCAGGCGCTATCCTTTCTTCTGCGAGAACGGTTCCAGTAGCCGGCTTATATCTGGCGGGACTCGGATTGCAAAAAACAAGGGGCTCTGTTGGGTCGGCCAGAGATTTGCTACTTATGCCTAAAGCTTTGCCAAGAAATAGTGCCAGTTCAGGAAACACATCGGGGTCTTTTTCGGCTTGGTCGCATACCCACGAAGGTAAGATAGTAGACTTGATAAACTTTCGAGTAAAGCCAACTTTAGCAAGTCTTGAATATACAGATGCTAAGCATGGCTGTCCGCCATGCTGAAGCGGACTGGCATCCCGGTCGGGCGCCGGAGGAGAATGAGCTTTTGTCTTCATGTGTAAGATTTGCCTTTTTGACATCTTATCATTTCCGGGCCAGGATGTCAATTGACGTAAATTAGTTATCTTTAGGGCTTTATTAGTCCAGTGGTGTCTGAGCGTTCTGGGCTAGTTAAAGGTTTAATCTGCTTTTGCGCTGTTGTAAATTTTGGTATGCCAGGTTGATACTGCCAAATATTAGTGGTTTAGGTGGCAAGCTCTTAAGGTCCGCTATGTGATGGGATTCCGGGAAGAATGTGCGCGATGAACTGATTCTTATGCCCACCTTGGATTGTATATTCATTTTTACCATCCCATCTCCATCAACTCCCTAACTTACGCTGATCGGGTTCAACACTGACGCGCAGGTCTCCCAGGCCGCGTCTTCCACCTTGCTGTACTTCTTATCGAAGGGGTTAAGGGTGGCAGTGGTCTGATCGATCAGCTCGACGATTTCGGCCTCGTCTTTGAGGGCTACTTTCACCCACACGTCTACTTGAAACTGATGCAGCAGGGAGACCTGGAGGTGCTCCCCCTGGGCCCCCTGTTTGAGGGCAATCAGGAAGAAGCCAAACCGTATGAAGGCGATGGCTGATCCCGCATCACCACCCAAGACGTCCTGCCCAGGCAGGATGGGGATGAGCCCTACACGCTGTTCATGAACCAAACCGAGTACGGCAACGCCCGTTGCCTGCGCTTCCGGCAGTAGGCGCACCGAGCCACCCAACCCCTTACCGGCCAAGCAGCACAACCCTTGGCGCCAAAACGCGTCCCCCTCTCCCGTCTGGTGCCTCCCAGGGGCGCACAGGGGTTAGGTGGGTGGCTGGAGGGCTAGGAGTTTGGCTTGGATTTCGGGTTCGCAGAGGCCCATTTCTTGTAGGAGAGTGATGTAGTTGCCTACGCCAGCTTCCAGGTTTGGGTGTTGGTAGCCCTGCCTTTGAAAAGCGATGAAGATCTCCACCATTCGCCTCATCAGCGGCTCCGCCTCCGCTACGCGGTTGGTGGCCTGCAGCAGCTGGGCCAGGTTGTTGAGATCGATGGCCTCGCGCGGATGATCATTGCCGTAGCTGGCCTCATCGATCGTCAGGGCACGGCGCATCAGCGGTTCCGCCTCCGCCAGGCAGTTGGTGGCCTGCAGCAGCGAAGCCAAGTTGTTGAGATCGATGGCCACGCGCGGATGATCATTGCCGTAGCTGGCCTCATCGATCGCCAGGGCCCGGCGAATCAGCGGTTCCGCCTCCGCCAGGCGGTTGGTGGCCTGCAGCAGCGAAGCCAGGTTGTTGAGCCGAATGGCCACGTTGGGATGGTCGCTGCCGTAGCTGGCCTTATCGATCGTCAGGGCACGGCGCATCAGCGGTTCCGCCTCCGCCAGGCGGTTGGTGGCCTGCAGCAGCGCCGCCAGGTTGTTGAGGGCCGCCGCCGTGGAGGAATGATTGGGCCCAAGCCTGAACTGACTCAGCTCCAAACAATGCTGATGCCACTTGAGGGCCTCGGCAAAGGCGGCCTGATGCTTCGCCACCCACGCCAGGCCTGTGGTGGGCCAGAGCAGATTGTCTTCATCCAATTCCTCGGCCAGTTGCAGCGCCACCAGCCGGATGTGGGGGAGGAAAGCCTCCAATGCCTGCACCTGCTCCAGCGTGAGCGTCTGGGGAATCCGCTCCAGGCAGACTCCCGCCACCGCCGCGGCTAGTTGTTTCCGCCATCGGGCCACCAGCTCCAGCTGCTCCTGGCTCTGCAGCCTGAGGAACTGCCGCACCAGGGGATGCAGCTGATACAGCCCCGGCCCAGACCGTTCCAGGAACTGGGTCCGCAGTAGCTCTGCTTGCTGATCGCCAAAGGCGCTGCCCTCCTCCACCTCCAGCTCCGGCAGGCGGCAGGCTTCCACCAGCTCCCAGGGGATCAACGTAGGAGCCATCACGCTCAAGAGCAACAACAGGCTTTTGGCGGGGGGGGTGAGGGGCTCCCAGCTGATGAGCAGGGCTTCCACAACGCCCAGCTTTGCCCCCAGTTCTGGATGGGCTTGCTGGAGGGCTTTTGCTGCTGCTCCCTTGGCCAGCAGATCCGCCAGGAGTTGCTCCGGCCGCAGATCGGGCCGCTCCGCCAGCCGGGCACCAAGCAACACCAGCGCCAGGGGAAGATCCCCACCTCAGAGCAGAGCCCATCGGCGGCCTGTTCCTCTGCCTTGAGGCGGTCTGTGCCGCCCTCCCCCGCCTGCAGGGCCAGGAGCTCCAGGGAGGCCTCCCGTTCCAGCAGAGGGAGCTCTATAGCCTGGGCATTGGTGGGTGCTGTTTCCCGCTGGGTGATCAGCCGGCGGAATCGGGGCGGCAAACCCTCAAGCAGCTTGCGTTCCGCCCCATAGCCCCCCTTGTAGCCCCGCTGGTCGTCGAGGATCAGAAGCACCGGTTCCGGTGGGTTGTCACTTGCTGGACACTGGCTCCAACACAGGGGCAGCAAGTCGGTGGGGCTCTTGTCCTCTGGGAGCGCCAGATCGGGGAAGACTCCCCGGCAGAAGGTCACCACCTGCAGCGCCATGGCGTCCAGCCCCTGGCGGGCATCCAGCCGCACGATGCCGCCCCGGTAGAGATCAATTGAGTCGTAGGCGTGCTGGATCGCCAACTCGCTCTTGCCCACCCCGCCCATGCCCGTGAGATGAGCCCGGCTGCCTTCTGGGGCCAGGAGGCTCTTGAGCTGCTCCAGTTCCTGGCTGCGGCCCACGAACCGCTCGGCGCTGGTGGTGCGCTCTGGGAGGTTGTGGGGGGTTTGAGGGGGAAGGGTGGGCTTTGGTTTGGGGGCCTGGAGGATCGTCTGGGTGATGGATAGATCCCTGCCCGCGCTTGCATCGGTGACGGTTATGTTCTCCGACCCGCCCACCTCCACAGTTGAGCCCGAGGGAATCAGCTCGTCCGAGCCCGGATCTGATCGGGGTGGCTCTGGCTGGGGCATTGGCAGGCAGAGCCAGCAGAGTGGGACCCTTTCTATCTTGATGGAAGGGCCCTGGTGCGGCAATCGTTAGCTCAACCCCAGCAAGCAAGATCGTGCCAGCTGGCTGAAGTGGCGCCACAGTGGCGAAAACTGAGACTCCCCAGGCGAGGCGATGGCAGAGCTGCTCCCGATCTCGTCACCCCTTGCGGCGGAACGCCAGCTGGATGTGGTGTTCGTCCATGGCCTCGGCGGCGATCCCATCGAAACCTGGCGCAGCGGAACGGATGAAAACACCTCTTGGCCCCATTGGCTGGCCCTGGAGTTTGGAACGCAGATTGGGGTGTGGTCGCTGGGCTATGCCGCTGCCCCCAGCAAGTGGCAAGGCATCCCATTCTTTGCAGGCAAGGATCCTGATGCGGGGGCAGCAATGTCTCTGCCGCGGCGCTCTGAAAACGCCCTGGACCGGTTGGTGGGCGCAGGCATCGGGCAACGGCCGCTGTGTTTCATCACCCACAGCCTGGGTGGCCTTCTGGTGAAAAGCATCCTGCGCCGCTCTGCCGATTCCCAATTAGCCCCGGAGCGGCTGCAGGTGGTGGAGCAGTGCCGTGGGGTGCTCTTTCTGGCCACGCCCCACCACGGTTCGCGGCTGGCGGATCTGGCGGGCGCCATCAAGGTCTACCTGCCCAGCGTGAGCACGCTCGATCTCAAGGACAACGACGACCACCTCATGGATCTCTATGAGTGGTATCGTGGGTATGCGCCCAGCCACCACATCCTCACGCGCAGCTACTACGAAAACAAGGAAACCAAAGGGGTGGTGATCGTGGTGTCGCGCTCCTCCGCCGATCCTGGCGTTGCTGGCGATACAGCGCGTGGACCCACCCCCTTGGATCGGGACCACCTGGAGATCAGCAAGCCCCGCAATCGGCAAGATCAGGCTTATATCGGCTCCACCCAGTTGATTCGTTTGATCCTCAGTGGTGGAGCACCGGCGGCAGGGCCAGGGCAGCCACCTGTGGCAAGTGCTCCGGGCGTCACCGCATCTCCATCTTCTGCGCAACCACCCCCTTCTCCGCAACCACTACCAGCTCAGCCTGCTTCCAACCCGCCAGTGCAGCTCCCTCAGCCTGCACCCACCAACCAGGTTAAGGTCAGTGGCAATCGAAACATCACCATGACAGGGGTGAGTGCTGGAGGCAATATCAACGTTGGCAACTCGATCCAGGGAGACTATGTGGCTGGGGACAAGTTCAGCGGCGACAAGGTGATGGGGGATAAATTCACAGGGAATAAAATCATCAATACCCTGGCCACTCCAACTGCCGGACGAGCTACCACTCCAGGAAACTCCCCACTGAAACCAGGCCCCTGGCGAGTCTTCCTCTCCCACACCTCCGAACTGCGCCAATATCCCCAAGCCGGTTCGTATATCGCCAAGGCGGAGCGGGCCGTCAGCGCCGCCGGCCACGCGATTGTGGACATGGCGGATTTTGCAGCCATTGATCAGGCGCCGGCCGCCGTGTGTGAGCAGCGGGTGCGGGACTGCGATGTGCTGGTGGGCATCTACGGCCTGCGCTATGGCTCACCGGTGCGGGATCAGCCCGAGATCTCCTACACCGAGCTGGAGTTCATCACCGCCACGGAGGCTGCGATGCCGCGACTGATCTTCTTGATCAACGCCGACTCCGAAGAACTGGGCCTGCCGGCCAAGGCCCTGGTCGACCGGGATTACGGCGAGCGCCAGGACGCCTTCATCCAGCGCGTCAAGGACGCCGGCCTCACCCTGCAGTTCTTCCGCAACCCCGACGACCTCAAGGGGTTGGTGGAACGCTCGCTGCGGGAGCTGGCAGAGTCGGCCGCAGCAACGGCTTGATCCGGGGTTCTGGCCATGGCCGCAGGTGATCCCCATCCCGACGCAATCGCTGCCGCTGATGATGGCCAGGGGGCTGCTGCTGCGGCCCGAGCGGGCATGCAGCCGTCTGGGCAGGCGGTGGCTGGTGACGGCAACCAACTGCTGAGCCAGGTGAGCGCCGGCCGCGATCTCACCCTCGGCGACAGCTTCGCAATCGTCGTCGCCGACGCCCAGCAGGCAGCGGATGTCGCCCGTTCCCTGCGCGGGAGCTGGCCCCAGCCCCTCGACTTCGGCCCCTACCGGAGCTTCCGGCGCGAGGGCTTCGTGGGCCGCTCCTGGCTCTTCGAGGAGGTGCGCACTTGGGCGATGGCGGAGGGCGCCGCGGCGGGACGGCCAAGGGCCCAGCTGATCGAGGCCGAATACGGGGTGGGCAAATCGGCCTTTCTCGCCGAACTGGTCGACACCCGGGCCGCCGGGGT
>CAMDWF010000016.1 GCA_945878795.1 Synechococcus sp. UW140 | reverse complement strand
GGGCAAACCGGTGGCGAAGCTGGTCTTCAACACCGCAGGATCGGCGAGCAGCAGTAATGAGGAGGTCTTGGGAATGCCCAACAGCTTCTGGGGGTTCACCGTGATCGAATCGGCCCGGCCCAGACCCACCAAGGCCAACAAGGGGTCGTCGGCCAGGGCAAACACCGCCCCGATGGCCCCATCAACATGGAGCCAATGGCCGAAACGCTGACAGAGGTCGGCGATTGGCCCCAGCGGATCCACCGCGCCCCGCACCGTGGTGCCGGCCGTAGCGACCACGGCAATTACGGGACGGCCCTGGTGGGCGAGGGCCTGCAAGGCCTCTTCGAGGGCCAGCGGCTCCATAGACCCCTCCCCATCCACCGGCAAACGGATGAGCGCCTGCTGGGGCAAACCCATCACCGTCAGGGCCTTGAGCAAAGAAAGGTGGGAATCGTCGCTACAAAGCACCACCCCATCGCCATTGGTGGCCAGACCGGCCCGTTGGCGGGCCACCACCAGGGCCATCAGATTGCTGATGGTGCCGCCACTGGCCGCCACCCCACCAGCACCGGCCGGCATGCCGATCTGCCCGGCCAACCAACCGCAGAGGCCCCGCTCCAGACGGCTGAGACTGGGGGAGAGCTCTTCGGCCAGGAGATTGTTGTTGAGACCCGCACAGATCAATTCGGCCGCCAGGCCCGCCACCAAAGGGGGGGGATCCAGGTGGGCGAGGGCACCGGGATGGCTGGGGTTGTAGGCGCCCTCCATCACCATTTGCAGGTCGGCGAGCAGCCGGTCGGGGGAAAGCCCCACCCCTTCCGGTTCAATTACAGGCATGGAGCTGATGCCAGGCAGGGGCGTGCCCTTACTGCTGTTTCCCAACCAGCCGCAGAGCAGGGTGGAGGCACGATGCAAAAAGTCCTCAAGCGCCGGATCAACCCCGTGGGGATCGGCGAAAGGGGAAAGGGTGATCAGCGGGTCAGCCTGCCGCTGGAAAGGGGGCGCACTGGCCAACGGCGTCGTTCTTTCGTGCTGCCATTGTGCCTGGCGTCAGCCAGCGAAGCCAAAAGTGGATCCACAGCCCCTAGGAGGGACCCAAGGTCATGAACGGGGGCAATGACCACGACCTCTGGATGGGGCGCCTGCTGCGCCTTGCCCACCGGGTGGGAATGGAGGGGGAAGTTCCGGTTGCGGCGGTGATTCTTGATGAAAGGGGGATTGCCATCGGCTGGGGCAGCAACGTGCGCCATCGCCAACAGGATCCCCTGGGCCATGCCGAACTGGTAGCCCTCAGGCAGGCGGCTGCCCTGCGGGGCGACTGGCGCTTCAACGGCTGCAGCCTGCTGGTGACCCTTGAACCGTGCCCCATGTGCGCCGGTGCCCTGGTCCAGGCCAGGATGGGTCGGGTGGTCTATGGGGCAACGGATCCGAAGCGCGGCGCCCTTGGGGGGTGCCTGGATCTAGCCAACCATTCCAGTGCCCACCACGAAATGAGGGTCCAGGGCGGCGTGCTCGGAGAGGAGGGGCGCCAGTTGCTGGAGAACTGGTTCAGGCAGCGACGGCGGCAGGCACGGTTGGCAGGAACGCGGGAAGTTCGCTTTCCAGCAGGTTGAGCAGCCGATCCACGTTGGCAGGGGTGCTGTTGTAACCCATCAGCCCGATCCGCCAGACCTTGCCTGCCAACACGCCCAGACCACCACCCACTTCAATCCCGAATTGATCGAGGAGATGGCGACTGAAGGCCTTGCCATCTACACCTTCGGGAATTCTCACCGTGGTGAGGGTGGGCAAGCGCAGGGGCTCGGGAACCAGCAAGTGGAGACCCAGGCGCTCGAGACCAGTCCAAAGCCGTTCGGCATTGCTGCGGTGACGGGCCCAGGCCTGGTCCAGGCCCTCTTCGGAAAGCAGCCTCAGGGCTTCTCGCATGCCGTAGTTCATGTTTACCGGAGCCGTGTGGTGATACACACGATCGCTGCCCCAATAGTTGTTGAGCAGAGATATGTCGAGGTACCAATTGGGCACCTTGCCCTTGCGGCTGGCCAACTTCTGCTCGGCCCTTGGACCCATGCTGAAGGGACCAAGGCCCGGGGGACAGCTGAGTCCTTTCTGGCTGCAGCTATAGGCCAAATCGATTTTCCAGGCATCCAGGAAGAGGGGAACGGCCCCTAAAGAAGTCACCGTGTCTACCAGCAGCAGGGCGTCGTGGTCCTGACAGAGGTCGCCTATGCCCTCCAGGGGCTGGCAAATGCCGGTAGAGGTTTCGGCGTGGACAATCGCCAGCATGGTGGGGTGATGGGCCTCCAAGGCAGCCTCAATGTCCGCAAGGCTGAATGCCTCGCCCCAAGGACGCTCGATGGTGATGACGTCGGCTCCATAACGGCCAGCCATGTCAGCTAGGCGCAGGCCGAAATAACCATTGACCGCCACCACTACCCGATCACCAGGTTCGATCATGTTGGCGATGGCTGCTTCCATGGCGGCGCTGCCGGTGCCGCTCATAGGCAGGGTGAGCCTGTTATCGGTCTGCCAGGCGTATCGCAACAACTCCTGCACCTCAAGCATCAGCTCCAGATACAGCGGATCGAGGTGACCGATCGGCATGCGAGCGAGGGCTTGCAAAACCTGGGGATGGGCGTTGGATGGTCCAGGACCGAGCAGCAGTCGTTCCGGTGTGGAAATGGGGGCGAGCCCAATTCGGTGCTGGCTGGAGACGGTAGGCAGAACAGGAAGGGCCAAGGCCTGTGGGCAGGGGAAACGGGTGAGGGGAGAGTAGGCGAGGGTGCCCCTGCTTAGCGAGCCCGCACATTGGTGGAGGCCAGGCCGCGACAAAGGTGCAGGAAAGGAGCCCGCACCACGCTGTCGATCTGCCTGGGATCGCCACCGCCCTGGCTCAGCAACATTTCGGAGACCACCTCGGCCAGCAGGGCGATGCCGCGAACCGTCGGGCCGGTGGGAACACCCAAACTCTTATAAGTGTCGTCCAATCCGTTAAGCACCCGCTCATCAAGGATGGTGACGTCATCGGCCAGCAACGAATAGCTGGCGTAGCGCAAAAAGTAGTCCATGTCGCGCAGACAAGTCGCCAGGCGGCGGGTGGTGTAGGCGTTTCCACCAGGCAGGATCAATTCTGGATCTTCGAGCCAAAGCCGTTGGGAGGCTTCTCGCACGATGGCCGTCGCTTCGCGGTTGATCAATTCGACGGCCCCCAGTCGGACGGTCGACTGGCTGTAAAACGACTCGATACGGGCGAGGGCATCGCGATCGAGATAGCGACCAAGCTGGTCGTAGCGGCCAATCACACCGCTGATGGCATCGCGCATGGAAGGAACCGGGTGACTCACCTTCTCCAGAAGCTAGCAGTCGCAATCAGCCAGATTCCTTGCTGGAGGCAGGTTTTCGAGAATTTGACAGAAACGGTTACGCAGGCCCAGCGACCGAGAGAGACCAAAGCCGGGGGCAAAAACACAGGAGCGCAATATTTTTTAGTAGCAACGGATACAAAGCCGGTTGGTATCGCTGCTTACGTTCCCTCCCATATGTCCGTCCCCCCGAGGCGGTCCCCTTACACGGATCCTTCAAATGGCCCCTACCGCCCAGGACGTTCTTCGCCGCATTAAAGAGGAAGGGATCGAACTGGTCGATCTCAAGTTTGTCGATCTACATGGCAAATGGCAGCATCTCACCGTCTGCGAAGACCTCATAGATGAATCCGCCTTCACCTCAGGCGTGGCCTTCGACGGTTCCTCGATCCGAGGCTGGAAGGCGATTAACGAATCCGACATGGACATGGTGCCTGACCCCGCCACGGCCTGGATCGATCCTTTCTATAGCCACAAAACCCTCAGCTTGATTTGCTCCATCAAGGAGCCTCGCAGCGGCCTTCCCTACGCCCGTTGCCCCCGGGCCTTGGCGCAAAAAGCCCTGGACTACCTAACTTCAACGGGGTTGGCAGATACGGCCTATTTCGGACCCGAGCCCGAATTTTTCATCTTTGACGACGTCCGCTACAAAAGCAGCAACGGCACTAGCTTCTACCAAGTCGATTCGATTGAAGCCCCCTGGAACAACGATCGCATTGAGGAAAGGGGCAATTTAGCCTATAAAATTCAACTTAAAGAAGGCTACTTCCCCGTAGCCCCTAACGATACCCTTCAGGATATCCGCAGCGAAATGCTTTTAACAATGGGATCTCTTGGGGTCCCGATCGAAAAGCAGCATCATGAAGTTGCCACGGCTCAACATGAATTGGGCATTAAGTATTCCGAATTAATCAGGGCGGCGGATAACGTAATGATCTACAAGTATGTTGTACGAAATATCGCCAAAAAATATGGCAAAACCGCCACATTTATGCCCAAGCCCATATTTGGCGACAATGGCTCTGGCATGCATGTGCACCAAAGTCTCTGGAAAGCCGGTCAGCCCCTTTTCTTCGGTGAAGGCACCTACGCCAACCTTTCCCAAACGGCCCGTTGGTACATAGGTGGCTTGCTTAAGCATGCCCCCAGTTTCCTGGCCTTCACCAACCCCACCACCAACAGCTACAAGCGTTTGGTGCCAGGGTTCGAGGCACCGGTGAATCTGGTCTATTCCCAGGGCAACCGCTCCGCAGCAGTCCGCATCCCCCTGACAGGTCCCAATCCCAAGGCCAAGCGTCTTGAATTCCGTTCCGGTGACGCCCTCTCTAACCCCTACATCGGCTTTGCCGCCATGCTGATGGCCGGCATTGATGGCATCAACAACCAGATCGATCCAGGCGATGGCACCGACGTCGACCTCTTCGAGCTCTCCGCCGATGAGCTTTCTCGCATTAACACCGTGCCCGCTTCCCTCAACGGAGCGTTGGAAGCGCTGGACGCTGACAAGGATTACCTGCTAGCCGGCGGCGTGTTCACAGAAGACTTCATCAGCAACTGGATCGCCCTCAAATACGAAGAGGTCCAACAGCTTCGCCAGCGCCCCCACCCCCACGAATTCGTGATGTACTACGACGCTTGATCCAAACTGGCGGGGCACAGGATCCACGATGCCACGCCCCAACCTGTTCAAATGAAGGCCCACCAGAGCCCAAGCATGGCCGCCCCCCTAACCAAATTCGCCTATCTGGGTTTGCAGGGGGGCAAGAGTCTGATGGGGCTGGCCCACAAGGAGGTGAGCACCAGGCTCCTGCAGTGGGTGGCCCCCACCGCAGCCCCGGTCACCATGCCGGTGCCGCCCGAAATGCTCAAAGAGCTGCGGGGGGCTATGGAACGCCTCCTGGAGCAGGACTGGCAGGAGGCGGAAACGGGCCTCTATCCCGCATCCCTACTCTTTGACGCCCCTTGGCTCGATTGGGCCACCAGGTATCCCCTCGTTTGGCTTGACATGCCTTTGACCTGGAATCGCCGTGCCAGGCGCCAGGTGCGAGACCTACCTCAAGATGTGGAACCGGAAGCCTTTCCGGACTACTACCTTCAAAACTTCCACCATCAAACCGACGGCTACCTCAGCGACCATTCCGCCGCTCTCTACGACCTGCAGGTGGAAATCCTTTTCAATGGCGCGGCAGATCCCATGCGCCGTCGGTTGCTCAAGCCTTTAGTCAAAGGACTGGCGGCCTTTGCCGATCGGCCAGCAAGTTCCCTGCGGGTGCTCGACATCGCCGCAGGCACCGGCAGGACCCTCCGCCAGCTCCGCGGGGCCCTGCCCCAGGGCCACCTTGTGGGACTGGATCTATCCGCCGCCTACCTGCGCCAAGCCAACAGCTGGCTGAGTCAACTCCCCGGCGAGCTTCCCCAGTTGGTGCAGGGCAATGGCGAGGCCATGCCCTTTGCCGATGCCAGCATGCAGGCCGCCACCTGTGTGTTTCTGCTGCACGAACTCCCCGCTGCAGCCAGGGCCAACGTGCTGCGGGAAGCCTTCAGGGTGTTGGAGCCAGGGGGGGTTTTCGTTCTGGCCGACTCGGTGCAATTGGCCGATTCGCCCCAGTATAGGGTGGCCATGGAAAACTTCCGACGGGTCTTCCACGAGCCCTACTACCGCGACTACATCTCCGACGACATTGAGGACCGACTACGTCAAAGCGGCTTCGTGGACATCACGGCCGAAACCCATTTCATGATTCGGGTCTGGTCGGCCCGTAAACCCACCTAACGCATCAGCCACCAGGCCAGCAGCACTCCGGCCCCGCCAAAGCGCACCGCCCGCCAAAAAAGCTCGGCAGCCCGGCCACCCGCCCGCAGGGAAACGGGCAGCGGATCCAGCACCCGCTGGGCCAGGGCGAGCTGCTGGCGCTGGCGCCTTTGCTGACGACCCAGGTTTTCGGCCTCTGCCGAAGCCCGGGGACGGCTGGCAAGGGTCAGCAGGGCCGCCAATTGGTGAAGGACCCCAGGAGTGGCTCCAAGGGCTCGCGCTGGCCCCTTCAGGCGCTGGTGCCGGCGTGACCGAGGGCGCCGTGCCCCAAGGCCCGCCTCACGCCGCACCCTTTGGCGGCGCTCGAACCTGCTTGAAGGGGATCCCATCATCGGGAAGGCGTTAATAGGGCCAGGATGGTCCTGAATCCTTGCTTCCGTCCAGTGTTGGCTGACCTCTACCCTGTCTTGCCCATGACGCCGACCCATCAACGCTGGCCTGAGCAGGCCCTGCCGTTGGCCACAGAGCTGCAGCGCAGCCTCAGCATCAACGATCGCCAATGGCATGCTCTCAAGGGCCAGCGCCAGCGCCGCGCCGCCGAGCAGATCAGCTCCGCCCTGGTTTTGTTGCTGCGTGGATCTGAGCCGTCTGCCCCATCGGGGTCGACCCTTGGCACGGGCCAAGAGGCGATTGCCCTGTTGGAACACGCCCTTGGCTGGCTGAAAGGAGAGATCAGGGATCCGGGTTGTCCTTCCCACGGCCGCTGAGGCGGCGGCGACGCACCGCCAACTGCAAGCGATTGCCCCGGGGGCTCCAGCGCACATCGTCGAAACAGTGCTGGATGAGGAACAATCCCCGCCCGGAAACAGCCTCAATGGCTGGCTTTTTCAACTTTGTGCGGGCCTGGGCAGGCAGACCGGGGCCTTCATCCTGGACCTGCCAAACCAACCAGTGGGTGGTCACAATGCGGCGGATCCTCAAGCATTTTGAAGGATCGCAGCCGTTGCCATGGCGCACCGCATTGACGAGGGCCTCATGGAGGCCGAGGTGCAGGTCATCCGCATAGCCATGGCAGTTGGCAGGCTCCAAGAGCAGCTCTACCAAAGGGGAGAGCTGCAAGGTGGAGGGGGTAATGAAATCGGCCCAGCGCCAAGGCATCGCCAGGACCAAACAGCAGCTTTCAGATTTGAAGCTAACCCCTAACCGGCTCCTGCTGGGGCTGCCAGCGGGGGGCCAGACCAGGATGGGTTAATAAGGCATCCATCAGCCTGACACCGCGTAGCTGATTAATGAGCGGCATGTGACCTTCAGGGGCCTCGATAGTCCAATCGAACGACCTCGGATAACGGGTCCAGACGCCTGCCTGTTTCCAGCCCAGGCGC
Source organism: Synechococcus sp. UW140 (assembly GCA_945878795.1). GTDB lineage: Bacteria > Cyanobacteriota > Cyanobacteriia > PCC-6307 > Cyanobiaceae > Cyanobium. The sequence continues at coordinate 7,706 of CAMDWF010000016.1, read as the reverse complement.
GGCCAGAGGCGCTCCCACTGGCTGCCACAGGCCAGCAGCAGACGACCCTGGACCGAAAAGCCAAAGCGCCCACGGGAGTAAACAACCCAGAGGCGATCGAGACTCTCCAGGTCCTTGGCAGGCATGGCCGGGACTTCGCTGAAATACACGTAACCCCGCCTCAGGGCTTCCGAACCGGCCAACTGGCGCAGATGCTCGCTGGTCAAACGATCGGCAGCCTCGAATTGCTGATCCATGAGGTGATGTTGCAGGCTGGTGTAATCCAGGCCGGCGCCGCTCCTCGCCTCCAGCCAACCCTGGGGATAGCGTTGCCAAAAGGCCTGTTCCTGCTCGGGACTCGCCCCTTGGAGCAGCAACTGGACCAAGAACCCCGCCGACCAGCTGTCGCTGCGGGGGTCCATCTCGGCCAACCTGCCGATGATCAAAGGAATCAATTCGCCAGCACGGGCCTCGAGGGCCGCCACAAGGGAGCGCTGTTGGCGCCCTGAGGCGCAGAGAAAACGATCGAGCAGTTCATCACTGCGCAGCGTGCTGGAGACCGGGGGACCCGAAAGCATGGCGGTGGACCGACCGGACGGACACGCAGCAGCCAACCACTATGTCAGGCAAGGCTTCGGTCAACGTAAGATCCCCCTTTCGAAGATCCCCATGGCTGCCGCCATCCAATTCTTCCGCGGCACGGATGAACCGGTCGTGCCTGACATCCGTCTAACCCGTTCGCGCGACGGAAGGACCGGCCAGGCGACCTTTGTATTCGAAGAACCAAAAGCCTTGGCTCCAGAAAGTTTTGGCGACATCACGGGCATGTTTCTGGTGGATGAGGAAGGCGAGCTGGTGAGCCGGGAGGTAAATGCCCGCTTCGTCAACGGCAAGGCAAGCGCCCTGGAAGCCACCTACACCTGGAAGACCACTGCTGATTTCGAGCGATTCATGCGCTTTGCCCAGCGCTACGCCGACAGCCATGACCTTGGTTTCTCCGGCGGCCCTGAAAAAGACGCTCAGGAGAGCACCGACGCTTGACCCTCGGCAAGTGGCTTGGATTGCTGGCTGTCGTCGCAGCCTTGGCCCTGCTCTGGTCGCTGCGGCAGCCAGTCCTACTGATTTATGCCGGTGTCGTGCTTGCCATGGCCCTCTGCACCCTGGTGGGGGCGGTACAGAAACGGCTGGGGTGCTCACGACCCCTGGCCGTGCTGCTGAGCGTGTTGGGGGTACTCCTGATCGTGTTGGTGGCGAGTACAACCCTGATTCCACCTTTTGTTCACCAGTTTGGAGAACTGATAGGCAAGCTGCCTGCCGCCGCCACCAAACTGCTCAAGCTGATGCATGAAGGACTGGAAGGCAGCTCCCGCATGGTTTACGGCAACAGCGGTGAAGAGCTCGACTGGTTGAGGTCGGCATTGCCCAGTTTCGGCGATCGCCAAGAGGCTTTGGGGGAAAGCGTGAGCACGGCGCTAATCCGTCTGCTTGGACTCGCCGGCAACATCGGCAATGGCCTGCTCCAGTTCCTATTTGTGGTGGCGGTGGCCCTGATGATCACCACCCAACCCCATGCCTACCGGGAGGTGGCCCTGCAATTGGTGCCGTCCTTCTATCGCCCGCGGGCCCGGGCCGTGCTGCTGCAATGCGGAGAAGCCCTGAGCGCCTGGATGGTGGGGGTTTTGATCAGCTCGATCTGCGTCGGCACCATGGCCGCAATTGGACTTTCCCTCCTGGGGGTGAAGCAGGTGGCGGCCAACGCCGTGCTGGCGGGGCTACTCAACATCATCCCAAACATCGGACCAACACTAAGCACCCTATTTCCAATCTCGGCGGCCTTGCTGGAGGCCCCCTGGAAGGCACTGCTGGTGCTTACTCTTTACATCATAATTCAAAATTTTGAAAGCTATTTGATCACACCCTCGGTGATGCACCACCAGCTCAAGCTCTTACCGGGACTGACCCTTTCGGCCCAGTTACTTTTCACGATTATGTTCGGTCCGTTGGGTCTCGTACTGGCCCTGCCCCTTGCGGTCTGCGTGCAGATCATTCTGCGCGAAGTCTTAATTCGGGACATCCTCGATCCATGGACTCCTCCCCGACGCCCACCGGCCCTTCCATGAACGCCCGCATCCTGATCGGCTTTCTTGCCCTAGTTGTACTCGGGCTGCTGGCCTGGGAACTGCGCTGGGTGCTGCTGGTCCTTTTTGGTTCCATCGTCCTGGCCGTGGCCCTGGATGTGCCCGTTACCCTGCTGCGTCGCGTCCTGCCCGTCAATCGCCAGACAGCCCTGGCGATCGAACTCGTGGTGCTGGTGATCTTCGGAGGCCTGCTCACCTCCCTGCTGCTGCCCGAGGTGCTCCAGCAGGCCAGCCAACTCGCCCAACTGATTCCCAGACTGCCCAGCCACCTTTCCGATTTGCTGACCAAGTTGCCTTGGCTGCGCAACCTCGAAGAGCAATGGCTCAATGGCGCCAGCCTCGAACGCTTCCAGCCCCTGGGCCAACAGCTCCTCGGTGTGGCCGGAGGCGCCGCCAACAGCACGTTGCAGGTCCTGTTGATGGCCCTGCTGGCCGTGCTGTTTGCCCTTGACCCCCGCAGCCACCAACGTTTGCTGCTGGCAGCAACGCCCCAGTTCTACCGCCCCCGCATGGCCGTTTTGCTGGGGGAATGCCGCGAAGCCCTGGGGGGCTGGCTTGCAGGCATGACTCTCTCCGCCGTTCTGGTGTTTCTGGCCACGTGGACTGTTCTTTCCTTGTTGGGTGTGCCCCTGGCCCTGTTGTGTGCGCTGATCAGCGGCCTGCTCACCTTCGTTCCTACCGTGGGCCCCACCGCTGCGACTCTTCTGCCGATGGCGGTCGCCCTATTGCTGGTGTCTCCGGCGAAAATGCTGCAGGTACTACTGCTGCGCCTGCTGATTCAGAACGCCGAAGCTTTTGTGCTCACCCCGGTCTTGCTGAGTCGTACCGTCAATCTACTGCCCACCGTGGCCCTTATCTCCCAGTTGTGCCTGGGTGCTCTGCTTGGCCTACCTGGCCTGCTATTGGCCCTTCCCCTGGTGGTAGTTATGCAAGTGATGGGCAAGGAAATCCTTGTGCACGACATCATGGATCATTGGTGATCGACTAAAATACCAATCAGACATTCTGCGGGTGGCTATGTTGAATAAATCAACGATAGTGCTTCCACAAGGAAGGCAGGGCCAACAGGACGGCCACGGCCAGAATGTGGTTGCGCAATCCCTCTACCAAGGACGTCCAAGTGATGTGGTCGAACAGAAGAATAAGCTCAACTCTTAGATCAAAAAGTGCAAGTAATCCAAGCACGATAGGTAGGAGGTGAAAACCTCCTCTCGTTAATTCTACATTCCTCTCCTTCATCGTGCTGACCTAGCCGAGAACAGGGGTAATAAGGTGGGTGCCAAGCCAATGCTGGACCAGCTACCAACGGCAATGCCGATCGCCAAGGCCACTGCAAACCAGAAAAGACTGCTGCCGCCAAAGAAAATCAAGCCAAATAAGGGCAGCAGTGTGGTGAGAGAGGTATAAAGAGAGCGGGTGAGCGTGGCATCAACCGCCACATCTACCTGTTCAGAGACTGGCAATTGGGCCAGGGACTTGCTTTGTTCCCGAATACGGTCGTAGACGACGACAGTATCGGTGACCGAATAGCCCGCCACCGTGATCAGGGACACAGTAAACAGCGAATCGACTTCCACCCCCCTAAGCAGACCAAGCCAGGCGAAAACACCACAGGTGATCAAAACGTCGTGGGCAAGACAGACCAGGGCCAGAAAGGCAAATACACCATTATAGCGAAAGCTGATATAAGCAGCAATCGCCGCAAAGCTTACCAACAGGGAAATCAGGCTGGCCTGCAGCAGCCGCGAGCCCAAGGTGGGCCCGATGGTATTTATCGCCGTGCCCTCCGTCCGTAATGGTCCAAGGCGAGCCGAGAACTGGTCCACAACGGCCCGTCCCTGATCAGGACTCAGGGCGGGAAGACGCAACACCACTGTCTTGCCGGCATCCAGTAGCTGCACGCCGGAGCTGGAGAGGTTGGGAGACCGGTCCTGCCCTTCCTGGGGCAGGGTCAGTCCGCCGAGCTGAGCCTGGATTTGAGCCACCGTCAGGGCCGAACAGGCTCCGGGAGCACAGGCTCGCTCCAACTGGATTTGGGTGCCACCGGTGAAATCCAGGCCGGGAAGCAGGGGTGCCGCAATGGTGGGATTGAGCCAGCAAAGCACCATGCCCAGCAGGCTGAGGGTGCAGGCCAAGGCAGATCCGACCCAGGCGGCCCGGCGATAACGGCTGATGCGAAAGCGAGGAGCAGGGAAACTCAAGATAAGAAAGGCGACGTCAGAGCGCCGAAGGCAGCTGGCGAGCGGGAAGGAAGTTGGTGGGGCGCCGCAGGCCCGGATAACTCATCAGCAGCCGCAGCAGGGTGCGGGTGCAGGTGAGGGCGGTGAAGAGGCTGAGGGCAAGACCAATGAACAGGGTGACCGCAAAACCCTTGACTAGCCCGGTACCGAGAAAAAACAGGGCCAGGCAGCTAATCAGACCCGTGAAATGGCCATCAAAAATCGAAGAGAAGGCCAGGGAAAAACCGGTATCAATGGAACGTATTAAAGTATTGCCTGAGCGCAACTCCTCCTTGACCCGCTCAAAGATCAACACATTGGCGTCGACCGCCATCCCCACCGAAAGGATGAAACCGGCGATGCCAGGCAGTGTAAGTGTTACCTGGAGTGCGGAATAGATCGCCAGGTTGAAGAGGGCATAGAGACTCAGGGTCAACACCGAAACAATGCCGGGCAGTCGATAGACAACGGCCATGAATAGGGCAACCAGGCCAAGTCCGGCAGAGCCGGCAAGCAGGCTGGTGCGGATATTTTCGGCCCCCAGCGAGGGACCCACACTCTTAACTTCGACGATTTTGACCGGTAGGGGTAAGGATCCTCCCCGTAGCTGCACCTCAAGATCCCGGGCGGCTTCCGCCGTGAAGTTACCAGAGATGCTGGCAGAGCCCCCCGTAATACCAGCCGTTTTGAATTGGGGTCCGACGGTGGCTTCGCTGATTGAACGGCCATCCAAAACGATACCCAGGACGCGCCCGGTGCCGGCAATGGACTGGGTGAGGCCGGCAAACTTCTCGCCGCCGGCACGATCAAACCCCAGGGTCACTTCCCAGGAGTTTCCGCTTGACTGTTGCTGCCTGCCGGCACTGGTGAGGTCGCGGCCGGTGAGCAGCGGAGGTCCGTAGAGAGAAAGGATGCGGCGATTGACTTCATTGAGGAGTTGGTCGAGTTGATCGGCTTCACTGGCGGTGGGCGATACCTTGATACCGAGGGGGGCCATCGCCTTGGCCAGATCGGCCGCCTTGAGGAGAGAAGCTGGGGGCGATGGGGTTTCTGGGGTGGGACGGGTGGCCGCCAGGATGGACTCGGCTTGGCGCTTCAGGGTCAAAAGGCCCTGCATCTGCTTTTCGGTGCCGGGTTTCTGGGCACGGAATTCAAGCAAAGCTGTGGTTCCCAGCACCTTGGCAGCCCGGCTGGGGTCCTGTTCGCCAGGAAGCTGCAGCACCAACTGGTCATTGCCAACAGTCTGAAGGGTGGATTCAGCCACACCAAGGCCATTGATGCGGCGATCAAGCACATCCTTGACCGCCTCCAGTTGTTGGCGATCGACCTGTTTGATCGCTCCGGCAGGCATCACCTGCAGGGTGAGCTGGCTGCCGCCCCGCAGGTCTAGCCCCAGCCTCAAGCCATTGGTGTACAGAATCACTGCGGCACTGATCGCCAGCGCCAGAATGAAGGCAAACCAACCCTGTTGACGTCCCATGGTCAGAGGGCACCCTGGGTAAGATTCTTGGCCGCCGTCACAATTTGATGGGGCTGGATAATGGTCAGATTTTCAAGTTGACCATTGTAAGGAGTTGGAATGTCCTGCGATGAGAGCCGCACGGGGCGGGCATCAAGCTCATCGAAACAGTTTTCCGTGATCAGAGCAATGAGCTCGGCCGCGATGCCGCCAGTTTTCATGCACTCCTCGACAATAATAACCTTGTGCGTCTTACGAATCGAAGCACAGATCGTATCCAGATCAAAAGGTTTTAAACTAATCAGATCAATCAGCTCAACGTCAATGCCTTCCGCCTCCAATTGTTGCACCGCCTTAAGGCAATGATGACGCATGCGAGAGTAGGTTAGAATTGTTAAATCCCTGCCCCCTCTTACAATTTCCGCTTGATCTAGTGCACAAATATATTCACCAGAGGGAATTTCTTCGGAGAGGTTATAGAGTAGAACGTGCTCAAAAAAGACAACTGGATTATTATCTCTAATCGCCGCTTTCATCAACCCCTTGGCATTAGTGGGCGTACTGCAAGCAACAATCTTTATCCCGGGAATCGCGTGGAAATAGGCCTCAAGACGCTGGCTGTGTTCAGCGCCCAATTGGCGACCGACGCCACCGGGACCCCGCACAACCGTAGGGATCGTGTAATTGCCACCGCTTGTATAGCGTAGCATTCCCATATTATTTGAGATCTGGTTAAAAGCCAGCAGCAAAAATCCCATATTCATGCCTTCCACAATCGGCCTCAGGCCCGTCATGGCAGCACCCACGGCCATACCAGTAAATGCATTCTCAGCAATTGGTGTATCGAGGACCCTCAACTCGCCATACTTCTGATACAGATCCTTGGTGACTTTGTAGGAGCCGCCGTAGTGACCCACGTCTTCCCCCATCACACAAACATTGGGGTCTCGAGCCATCTCCTCATCGATAGCTTCGCGCAGGGCATTGAACAGCAGGATTTCGGCCACGGTCCGACATCGGCCAAGGGTTCGGCCAACCTATCTCAGACTGAGGCAATGGCCAGGGGTTTCAGGCGGCTGACCCTGGCTTGGCCACCACCAAGGAGCGCACAAATACCACGAACAGGCCTAGCCCGATGAAGGCGAAGCTGAAGGTAGCCAGGAAAGACATGCCCACAATTAAGGTCTTCATCGCCGTGGCGATGTTTTGGGCGATCGCCGAGCTGTACTGAGGAGGGTGGTTGGCGTAATGGGCCATGACCCGCCGGCTCAGCCCCAGGGCCAGCCAGGCCAGCAAGCCACTGGTGAGGGCACCGCTCAAAAAACTAAGCGGTCCCTTACGGGGGCCCTGGGGGTCGGAACCATTGGACGGGGAGAGGGCGTCAGTCATGGGGCGCTGGCATCAGCCTCCAGGCTGACACCTGTCGCTCTGGTGCGAGTGCACCACCAAGCCAATCCCCCAGCCGCAAGGGGTTCGGCCAGGATCGCTGCCGCCCATTCGGCCCCAGCCCCATCGGCAAACAGCCCAAACACAGTGGGGCCCGAGCCGCTCATCGCCACCGCCAGGACCCCAGGTGCTTGGCGCAGCAGGCCCAGGGCATCGCCAACGCTGGTCACCTCCGGCGCCACAATCGACTGGAGATCATTGCGCAGGGGAGGGAACGCCGACTGGCTCTGCAGAGCAGCCAGCAGCGGTCCCTGGCGCAGGGCCTGGCGGCGCTGCTCGAAATCGGCCTCGCAATCGAGGTAAAAATCGCTGCGCAACTCCCGGCAGCGGCCATAAGCCCAGGGCGTGGCGACGCTGGCTTCGGGATGCTTCACCAGCAACACGCCGAGGCCGCGGCCCGCCAAAGCGTTTGCAGGCTCCAATCGCTCCCCCCTGCCGAAACTCAATTGCAGCCCCCCGGCCAGG
>CAMDWF010000015.1 GCA_945878795.1 Synechococcus sp. UW140 | reverse complement strand
GCCATCAGCACGAACAGCCGATCCGGGGCGGGCTGGAACACATGGAGCTTGCTGTAGCTGGAGATGTAATCCACCCCCGCATTTGTGCGGCAGTCGGATACAAAAACCAATCCGCTCTCGAGCAGGAAGCCAACGCAATAGGTCATGCCTTTCGCCTTCAGCTCAACAGCCGTTGCAAGATGTTGGCCACCGATTGCACCGCTGCCCTGGCGGTGGCGTAGGCCATCCGCATCGGGCCCACCAGGGCGACCTGGCCCCGGGCCCCATCGGCGGCGCAATACATCGCCTGCACCACGGCGCATTCACCGAGGGCGCCGTGGGGATGCTCGCTGCCGATCCAGATTGATTCCTGGGGTTGCTTGCGGCAAGGTTGCAGTACCGCTTCAGGGTGGTTTTCCACCAGTTGCACCAGGGGCAACAGGCTGGCGGTACGGCTGAATTCCGGTTGGGACAGCAGACCCCCCAGGCCCACCGCCACCAGGCCGTCGAGCTCGTGCGGTGCCTTGCCGTGGCTGTCAAGCGCCTGGCGCAGGGGGTCCCCGCAGCGTTGCAGCTCCCGCGGCAGTTGCTTCCAGGCGATCCGTCCCTCGGGCTGGCGGCGCAATTGCTCATTGGTCCAGCGCTCCAGAATCGCCAGATCATCAGGGCCAACGGCAGGGAGCCTCAGGTTGAGGCTGGTGGTCAGGGTGGCCCCCTGGACCAGGAACACCATGAGCCGGTCGGCGTTCGGCACCAGACGGATCTCCAGCAGGCTCGGCCTGGGGCCCTGGGGACGACTGATCAGGCTGAGCAACCCGGTGAGGTCGGCCAGACGCCGGGCCAGATGGAACATCAGGTCGTCGAAGGCGGCCCACTGCAGACTCACCCCCAACAGCTCGCTTTCCAGCTGGCGTGCCGTCGCCCCGGGTTGGGGCAGCAACTTGTCCACATAATGGCGGTAGCCCATTTGACTGGGTATGCGGCCGGCGGAGGAGTGTGGTTGGGTCAGCAGGCCCCGTTGCTCAAGGGCGCCCATGGCCGAGCGCACAGTGGCAGGGCTGGCCGCAAAGCCGAAACGGCGCACCAAGGTATGGCTGCCAACCGGCTCGACGGTGTCGACGTAATGCCGCACGGTTGCCTGCAGCACCTCCTGTTGACGGCGCGGCAGGCTCTCCAATCGGGCAGTTTGCCAAGTTCAATGATCGTAGGGGCTGTGGCCGCCTCCTGGGGTGGCCTGTCATGGCTGATTGGCGACTTAGTAGCGAGGCACCCCAGGATCCACCTCCACACTCCAGGCGTCGATCCCCCCCACCACGTTCCAGACCTCCCGAAAGCCCCGCTCCTGCAACAGCCAGCAACCGAAATGCCAGCTGCGCACTCCCGCATGGCAGAGAACAGCCACGGGCCGTTGGGCGTCCAGCAGGGTGTCGATCCCCCCCAGCCACTCCTGCGAGCGGCTCAGGGGCAGGTGAATCACGGGATGGGCCACTTGGGCGAGCACCAGTTCCTCGTCCTCGCGCACGTCCACCAGTTGCAGGTCCTCCCCAGCCAGGAGGCGTTGTTGCAGCACCCGGGCCTGGAGGACCTTGGGCGTTGGCAGGGTGCTGGCGGGGACTGGGGCGGAATCCATAAGCTGGGAAGAGGGTGGCGGAAGATGGGCCCATGTCTTCGGATGGGACCTTATGAAGGGCCGGGCGTTCCTGGCGGTGCTGCTGACGGGGATTCTTCTCCTGCTCAGTCTGGCCGCAGCGGGATGGTGGTCGGTGTGGCAGCGCAGTCCCCTGCGGCTCCAGCACCAGGCCCTGGCCTTGCCCCGCGCCGCCCGCTTCGTGCCCCGGCAGGCCCCGTTCAGCTTTTATCTGATGACCGATGCCGAGGAGCCTCTGGCCTATGCCCGGGCCCTGGCCCCGTCGCGTCAGCGGCGGGGGGCCGGTGAGGCGCTGGCGCGATTGCGTGATGGCGCTTTCGCGGCCGCAGGGCTCGACTACCAGGGCGAACTGGCCAGCTGGCTGGCTCCAGAAATTGGCATGGCCCTGCTGGATAACCCTACGGAGACCTCCGGTCCCGGCTGGCTGCTGGCCCTGCGCAGCCGCGACCCCGATGGGGCCCGTCACTTTGTGCAGCGTTTCTGGCAAACCCGCAGCCTGGCTGGCACAGATTTGCAGGTCACCAGTTATCGGGGCATGGGGGTGATAAGTGGTCGGGGGGCCCTGCGCGCTCAGGTGGCGATGCCCCTGGCCACGGCTTTGGTGGATGACGACCTGCTTTTGATCGCCTCGGGACGCGGGGTGCTCGAAGAGGCCCTCGACGTCTCCCAGATTGATGAGCTCAACCAGGCCGCCCAGCCGTGGTTTCGCGATGGAGTGGCCCAGCTGGGCGAAGGGGTGGCCCTGCTGGTGGCCCGTCCTGCCGCCGCTGGGCTCGGCCTCTCTGGGACTGTCCTATCGGAACAGAATCCTGGTGCAGGCCCTCCATCCCACCTGGTCGTGGCCCTGCGGCCCCAGGGGCAATCCCTGCACCTTGAGGGGCTGCTGGCTCCCCAGGCGCTGCCCCCCGAGCGCGATGCTGCCAACACCCTTGGCGAAAACCAGACGGCGGCAGCTTTGTTGGCGGGCCTCGACCAAGAGCCCTCTTCCCTGTTGCTTCTGCGTCAGTCCGCTGCCCTGCAGAGCCTGCCTGCCTTGAAGCCCCTGCTGGATCGCGCCATGGCTTTTGCCGTCGACAGCGGCCCCCTGCCGGCCCTTGTGGCCGCAAGGGCCGAGGGCCCCTTACTCCTGGCTGATCTGGACGGCAGCTGGTTGCTCGGAACCCCCGCCGACCAGCCTGCCGCCGCGGCTTTGGAAGCTCCCCTGGCTGCCCAGGGGTGGGTGGAAGCTCCGTTTGAGATCCGCGATCAGATGGCCTCGGTCTGGACCCGGCTCGAGGGCGCCAAGGCCCGCTCCCGCCGCGCCAACGAGGGTCCTGATCAGCTGGTGGCTTCCGTGGCCGGCTGGCGTCTGCAGGACCAGGAGTTGGCCTGGTGGGGGGGCAGCATCGACCGGCTCAGGGAGTTCGGTCGGGGCCGCCCCGCTTCCCTGCGGGCCCGCCAGCTGCAGGGCCTGATGGCTGAACAGGCGCCACTGCAATGGGCCTTGGCCGCCCAGCCGGCCCGCCAACTGCTGCGGGATTGGCAGCCTTGGCGTCTGCTGGCCATGCTTGGCGGCGGACCCTTGGAGGGGTCGGTCCAGGGAATGGCCCTGGCCCTTGAGCCGCAGGATGGGGCGATGCGGGTTCATGGACAGTTGGAGTTTCATGCGGCCGGCCGGCCCGGGAGGGACCGTGGACGGCATTGAGCTGTTGTTGCTGCGCCATGGCATTGCCGAAGAGCGTCGAGGCGGGCTCGACGACGGGGCCCGCAAGCTCACGTCTGAAGGCCGCCTGCGGACCGAAACCGTTCTGCGTCGGGCCCGCGCCCTCGGCCTGGATGTACAGATGCTGTTTAGTAGTCCCCTGACGCGGGCCCGTCAGACTGCAGAGATTGCCGTAGCGGTCGGGCTGGCGCCGAGTTGGCAGGCGGCTGCGTCCCTGGCGCCTGGGGGGGATGCCCCCGGTTGGCTTGCCGCTTGCCTGGGGTCCCTTCCCTTGCCCACGGGCGGCCGCATAGGCCTGGTGGGCCATGAACCCGACCTGGGCTTATTGGCCGCCCAGCTCCTGGGTGCCCGTCCCGGCGCGATTGCCCTGCGCAAGGCGGGCCTGCTGCTTATGACCCTGGATCCCCTGCGGGAGCCCGGTGGCCCCTGGCAGGGGCAATTGAGTCTGCTGCTGCGGCCCCGCATCCTGCTGGCCGATTGATTGGGCCCAGGTCGGCAGCCTGGGCTACGGCAAGATCCCTTCCTGACACCTAGGTTCGACATAAGTTCAAACCACAGTCATGGCGGCCAAGACCAGCGGCGACGCTCCCGGCAATGGCGGCGCCCAGGCCACCCCGTCCGCAGCCGCCCCGCCCCCTTTCCGGCCTGGCTTAGAGGGGGTGCCGGCCACCCAGTCGGCCATTTGTTCGATCGACGGCAACCGGGGCTTGCTCACCTACCGGGGCTATCCCCTCGAGCAGCTAGCCCAGAACAGCAGCTTTCTCGAAACGGCCTATCTCCTGATCTGGGGCGAGCTGCCGACGATTTTTCAGTTGCGGGATTTTGAACACGAGGTGCAGATGCACCGCCGGGTCAGCTTCCGCATTAGGGACATGATGAAATGCTTCCCGGCCACCGGCCATCCAATGGATGCTCTCCAGGCCAGTGCCGCCTCCCTGGGGCTCTTCTATTCGCGCCGCGCCCTCTACGACCCGCAGTACATCGTCGATGCGGTGGTTCGTCTGATCGCCAAGATACCCACCATGGTGGCGGCTTTTCAATTGATTCGCAAAGGTCAGGATCCGATCCAGCCCCGCGATGATCTGCCCTATGCCGCCAATTTTCTTTACATGCTCACCGAGCGGGAACCGGACCCCCTGGCGGCCCGCATCTTTGATGCCTGCCTGATCCTCCACGCTGAACACAGCCTCAACGCCAGTACGTTCAGCGCCCGGGTCACCGCCTCCACCCTCACCGATCCCTATGCGGTGGTGGCCTCGGCGGTCGGCACCCTGGCGGGCCCTTTGCATGGGGGCGCCAACGAGGATGTACTCGACATGCTCGACCAAATCGGCACGGTGGCGGAGGTCGACTCCTGGCTGGATCGGGCCATCGCCCAGAAGCAGAAAATCATGGGCTTCGGGCACCGCGAATATCGGGTCAAGGATCCCCGGGCCGTCATCCTGCAGGGGTTGGCTGAAGAATTGTTCCAGCGGTTCGGCCACGACAGCATGTACGACGTCGCTCGCCGCCTGGAGGCCGTGGCCGCTGATCGGCTGGGTCCCAAGGGCATCTTCCCCAACGTCGACTTCTATTCCGGACTGGTTTATCGCAAGCTCGGCATCCCCCGCGACCTCTTTACGCCGATCTTCGCCATTGCCCGCACCGCTGGCTGGCTGGCCCACTGGCGAGAACAGCTCGGGGCCAATCGCATCTATCGTCCCAGCCAGATCTACACCGGGTCGCTCGAACGGGCGTGGGTCCCCCTTGAGCTACGCCCCGCCGCGACCTAAGGTCCCCAGCGGATTCCCCCAGATCCACCAGGAGCTGCCACGATGCTTTCGAACACGGTTGTGACTGAGGGACTCCCTTCCATGGGTCTTGATCTCCAGAGCAGTTTCATTGAGGCCCTCGGCGGCCTGGGCTTGGGACCTGGCCTAGCCCGCTTGCTTTGGCTGCCCCTGCCCATGCTGCTGGTGCTTGTCGGCGCCGTTGTGGGGGTGTTGGTCAACGTCTGGCTGGAGCGCAAAATCTCTGCCGCCGCCCAGCAGCGCATCGGACCGGAGTACGCCGGTGCCCTAGGGCTGCTGCAGCCCATGGCCGATGGCCTCAAGTTGCTCTTCAAAGAGGACATAATTCCGGCGCGGGCCGACGGCCTGCTTTTCACCTTGGGGCCGGTGTTGGTACTGGTGCCGGTAATCCTTTCTTGGCTGGTGGTTCCCTTCGGTCAGAACCTGCTGATCAGCAATGTCGGGGTCGGCATCTTTCTCTGGATTGCCCTCAGTAGTATTCAGCCGATTGGCCTGTTGATGAGCGGCTATGCCAGTAACAACAAATATTCTTTGCTCGGAGGTCTCAGGGCCGCAGCCCAATCGATCAGTTATGAAATTCCCCTGGCTCTAGCGGTGCTGGCGATTGTGATGATGAGCAACTCGCTCAGCACCGTCGACATCGTCAACCAGCAGACCGGAGCAGGCATCCTCAGCTGGAATATCTGGCGCCAGCCGATTGGGTTTGTGATTTTCTGGATCTGTGCACTGGCCGAATGCGAGCGGCTCCCTTTCGACCTGCCTGAAGCCGAAGAAGAATTGGTGGCGGGGTACCAGACTGAGTACGCCGGCATGAAGTTTGCCCTGTTTTATCTTGGCAGTTATATCAATCTTGTTCTCTCTGCCCTGCTGGTTTCAGTCCTGTACCTAGGCGGCTGGGGTTTTCCCGTGCCTGTCGAATGGCTGGCGGGATTGATGGGCCAATCGGTGGATGCCCCCCTGGTCCAGTTGATCACCGGCGCTGTTGGCATCGTCATGACTATCCTCAAGGCCTATTTGCTGGTGTTCTTCGCAATCCTGTTGCGTTGGACAGTGCCCCGGGTACGCATCGACCAGCTGCTCGACCTGGGCTGGAAGTTCCTGCTGCCCATTGCATTGGTGAATCTCCTCATAACCGCCGCCCTCAAACTGGCTTTCCCATCCGTTTTCGGCGGTTGAAGCCCCGACCGGCCGGCAGCTCGGCCATCATGGTCTCATCCATTTTTTCCCAACCCTCCGTTCTGCCCTGCCATGTTCGGTTTTCTCAACAAAGTTGGTGATTATACCCGAGATGCCGTTGGTGCGGCCAAGTACATCACCCAAGGCCTTGGGGTGACCTTTGATCACCTGCGCCGCCGGCCAGTCACGGTTCAGTACCCCTACGAAAAGTTGATTCCCTCTGAACGCTATCGGGGGCGTATCCACTACGAATTTGACAAGTGCATTGCCTGTGAGGTCTGTGTTCGGGTCTGCCCCATCAATTTGCCTGTGGTCGACTGGGTGATGAATAAGGCCACAAAGAAAAAGGAGCTCAGAAATTATTCGATCGATTTTGGAGTCTGTATCTTTTGTGGTAATTGTGTTGAATATTGCCCTACCAACTGCCTGTCTATGACAGAAGAGTATGAATTAGCCGCTTACGATCGCCACAGTCTTAATTACGACAACGTCGCCCTTGGTCGCCTGCCCACCAGCGTCACCTCCGATCCGGCTGTCTTTGCCCTTAAGGAGTTGGCCTATCTTCCCAAAGGCGTCATGGATCCCCATGGGGTCTCGCCGACGGCTCCCCGTGCAGGCAGACTTCCCGCACAGGTGATTGCCGCCGAAGCTTCTGAGCCGTCCTGATGACTGTCGCTTCCAGCACGCAGCTAGTCTGCTTCGTGATTCTTTCATCCACCTTGGTGCTTGGCTCCCTGGCGGTGGTACTGCTTCCCAACATTGTTTATTCCGCCTTTTTGCTGGCCGGAGTCTTTCTTTCGGTTGCGGGTCTCTATCTTCTCCTCAATGCCAGTTTCGTAGCTGCTGCCCAGGTTTTGGTCTACGTCGGTGCCGTTAACGTTCTTATTCTGTTCGCCATCATGTTGGTAAACAAGAAGGAGAACCTGGCCCCCATTCCCGGGATGGCCTTGCGCCGGTTGCTCTCCGGTGCAGTATGCGCCGGTCTCCTGGGCCTGTTGATCCGGGTGGCCTTCACAACTCCCTGGGCCTTGCCAGGTCCCACCCCCGTTGGGGAGGACGCAACGATCCGCATTGGCGAGCACCTGTTCAGCGACTATCTGCTTCCCTTTGAACTGGCTTCGGTGCTGCTGTTGATGTCCATGATTGGTGCCATTGTGTTGGCCCGCCGTGATGTCTTCAGCACCGACATCATCACCGGCGAGCCCGCTGACCAGGTTTTGATCGAAAAGGAGCGCAGCCCCCTGCTCCTCGAGCCCACCGATTCAGCGCCCCTCCGGAGTTCACCATGACCGCCGATGCCATTCCCCTCCAGGCTTACCTCACGGTTGCCGCTTTTCTCTTCTGCATTGGCGTCTGGGGCCTAATCAACAGTCGCAATGCGGTGAGGGTACTGATGAGCATCGAGCTGATGCTCAATGCGGTGAACCTCAACCTGATGGCCTTTTCCAACTATCTCGATGGTCAGTTGGTGCGCGGCCAGGTTTTTGCCATTTTTGTCATCACCGTGGCGGCTGCCGAGGCTGCGGTCGGGCTGGCAATTTTGCTTTCGCTTTATCGCAACCGCGAAACTGTGGATATGGAGCGATTCAATCTGTTGCGCTGGTGAACGACTTCCTGTAGTCCTGATCCGGTATGACCCCCCATGGAGCTCCATAGCCTCTGGTTGATCTCACGCCAGGGCAGTGACCTTGCCATGGCCGAGGCCCAACGTTGCGCTGCTGAGTTGGCAAGTCAAGGTGTCGAAGTCGTGCTGGCTCAAGCCGGTCCCACCGCCCAAGATCTGCCTGAGCTCCTAGCCCTTGACCCCCCTCCTTTGCCCCAGCTGGCCCTGGTCTTTGGCGGCGATGGCACGGTTCTTGGGGCGGCTCGCCACCTGGCCCCTTGGGGGGTTCCCCTGCTCAGTTTCAACGTGGGCGGCAGCCTCGGTTTCCTGACCCATGATCGGCGCCTGCTGCGACCGAAGGGAGAGGCCGGCAGTTCGGGGCTTTGGCAGCGTTTACGGGAAGATCGCTTCGCGATTGACCGTCGCATGATGCTGGAGGCCCGCCTTGAAAGCGATGGGGTCCATGGGGCCCTCAACGACTTTTACTTTCGGCCCTGCCTTGAAGACGTGTCCCCCACCTGCTGCCTGGAGCTGGCGATTGACGGTGAAGTCGTTGATCAATATCGCGGTGATGGCTTGATCATTGCCACCCCTACCGGTTCGACCGGCTACGCCATGGCTGCCGGTGGCCCGATTCTGCATCCCGGCATCGAAGCGATAGTGGTGATTCCCATCTGTCCCATGAGTCTCTCCAGCCGTGCCGTAGTTGTCCCGCCTGGATCCCGCCTCACGGTGCGGCCCCTCGGGGAGGGTGGGCGTCGCGTCAGGCTTTGGCAGGATGGGGCCCAGGCCAGGGTCCTGGAACCCGGAGATCATTGCGTCCTGCAACAAAGCCAGCACCACACCCGTTTCCTGCAGCTGGAGCAGAGCCCCTCCTACTACCGCACCTTGACCAACAAACTGCATTGGGCCGGCAGTTTGATGAACTCCGAGTCTGCTGTTGTCTCTGGGGAGGCTCCGAACCCCTTGCCCTGAGCTGCCATCCTTGTCCCCCGTCCTTGGTTCCATGCCTCTGGAAATCGAACGCCGTTTCCTTGTTGTCGGCGAGGGCTGGCGGCAGCACTGTCTCTGGCAGGTCGAGATATGTCAGGGTTACTTGGTTCGCCAGGCCGATGGCCTCACCCTGCGGGTGCGAACCAGCCAGGGGAAATCGGATACGGCACCGCAAGCCTGGCTCACCCTCAAGGCAATCCCCCCTGGGGGCCCCTCGGCCCCCGCTTCTGTCCGCCTTGAATATGAGTACCCGATACCCCATGGCGATGCCTTAGAACTCCTGGAGTTAGCTCCCGAGCAGTTGCGCAAACAGCGTTATGGGCTAAATCTTCCAGGCGGAGAATGGGTTCTAGATGTTTTTGCCGAGACCAATGCTCCGCTGGTGGTGGCTGAAGTCGAGCTGGGTGAGCCCGATGGGATCCTCAACGTGCCTGCTTGGTGTGGTGAGGAACTGACGGGTCGACATCAGTTGAGTAACGCCGCTTTAGCCCGCCGCCCTTTGCAGCAGTGGAGTGGGGCGGAACTTCGGGATCTGTTGCCATCCTTACTGATCAGAGCTGGGAAGGTGGAGGCTCAAGATGGCAGCAATTAAAACCATCACGGCAGATTTTGCCATTATCCATAGCCCAATTCAGTAGGGCGACTCTGTTTTTTGCACCGGTTTTGGTAAAGATGTTGCTGACATGGTTATCGACGGTTCGTTTGCTGATCATCAGGGTGCTTGCGATTTCTTGGTTGGTCTGACCTGTGGCCAGCAATTCAATAATCTCCAGTTCCCGCCCGGAGATGTCCTGGCGCCCATCCAAATGATCTGCTTTGACGCCACTTTGAGGTATCCCCCTGACCATGCCTGGGACTTGGGCTGCGCCAGCCAGGGAATTGTCCTCTCTGCTGCGAGGGGCCATGGATACTCAGCAGTTAGATCTCAGTGTAAGCTCTATTGGGCACCTTGATGGGCTGCAACGCTTCGTTTCCGTTGTTACAGGACGTCCTTGCCCGTGGCGAATTCGCCATCACCGCCGAGGTGACCCCGCCGCGAGGGGCTGATGTATCGCGCACTTTGGAGGCTGCAGCCCATTTGCTTGGTCGCGTCCATGCGGTCAATGTCACCGATGGCAGCCGGGCCATGATGAGGATGTGCAGCCTGGCTGTTTGTCGACGTCTTTTAGATGTTGGCATTGAGCCGGTGTTGCAGTTGACCTGCCGCGATCGCAACCGCTTGGCCCTTCAGGCCGACTTGCTTGGGGCCCATGCCCTGGGCATTCGCAATGTGTTGTGTTTGACGGGAGATCCGGTGCGTAGTGGGGACCAGCCCCAAGCCCGTCCGGTCAATGATCTTGAAGCGGTTCGTCTGTTGCGTCAGGTGCAGGCGTTTAATGCCGGTGAGGATCCGGTCAAGGGCTCCCTTCCCGATGGGGCCACTGCCCTGTTTGCGGGTGGGGCTGCCGATCCCCATTCGGCCAGCTGGAGCGGGCTAAAATCCCGGATCCATAAAAAGCATGCCGCTGGGGCTCGTTTCATTCAAACCCAGATGGTGATGGATCCTGAGCCCCTGCGTCGTTTCATTGAGGAAATTACGGCTCCCTTAGGCCTGCCGGTGTTGGCGGGTGTGTTTTTGCTGAAGTCCGCGCGCAACGCCCAGTTTATTAATCGTGTCGTGCCCGGCGCCTGCATTCCTGAGGGCCTGATCGAGCGCCTTCAGGAGGCCCGGGACCCGGCGGCAGAAGGGGTCAAAATCGCCGCAGAGCAGGTCGAGAGCTACCGGCCCCTGGCCCAGGGGGTTCATTTAATGGCCGTTCGCGCCGAGGAACGCATACCAGAGATACTGAGCCTTTCTGGAATCTAGGGCCTCAATTGCCCGGCCTGAAATCAATTGGCCTTGAGGGCGATGTCGGTGCCCAATAATTCGGCCAAGGCCTTCTGTTGTGGAGAAGGTGCGGTAACATCCTGGCGGCGGACGTCGGTGATCAGCCAATCCAGGGAGGCCTCTTGGAGGTCAAAGTGGTCACCATTACGGTCGACGCAATAGCGGCCGTAGACGAGTTTCTCAACAAGTCTCACTCCAGGTCCGATTCTTGAGTAGTCAAAAATAATGGAATTATCAATCGTTGCCCCTTCGCAGATGTGGCAACTTGGGCCAATCATCGCGGGACCAATAATGGTGGCTCCGTCCTCGATTTTTGTCATGCCACCTACGTAGATCGGACCTTCAACGTTGATCTTCTCCCAGTTTGCGGCCACATTAAGACCGGCAAAGATGCCCGGACGCACTTCAACTCCAGGCACCTGAACTTGACGTACATCTCCTTGAAGGACACTACGTATAGCCTGCCAATAATCCGGGACCTTGCCGATGTCGACCCACTCGAATTCCATGGGTAAGGCAAAAAATGGTGCACCGGCTTCAACGAGTTTGGGGAATAATTGAGAGCCGATGTCAAAGGGCTCACCACTGGGGATGAAATCAAATACTTCGGGTTCGAAAATATAGATACCCGTATTTATCATGTCGCTGGCTGCGTCCTCCACGGCAGGTTTCTCCTGAAAGCTCAGCACTCGGCCATCGGGATCGGACACAACAACCCCATAACTGCTTACCTGGTCTGGGGGGACCCGTTTGGTAATCATGCTGGCCATAGCACCCTTTCCCTTGTGGCGTCGAACGGCCTCACCAAGGTCAAGGTCGATCAGGGCGTCGCCGCAAAGAACGACAAAAGTGTCATCGAAGAAGGGTTGAAAATCTTGAATTCTCTTCAGACCACCTGCAGAGCCAAGGGCATCACCAATGAGTTTGCCATCTTCGATGCGGCCTTCGAAGCTATATGCAATTTGAACGCCAAAGCGTTGGCCGTCACGAAAATAGTTTTCAATCTCCTCAGAGAGGTGGGAGACGTTCACCATGATCTGGTTGAATCCATGCTGGCGAAGCAGTTCAAGCAAAAATTCCATCACTGGTTTTTGCAGGATAGGAATCATCGGTTTGGGAGTGGTGTGGGTGATTGGCCGCACCCGGGTCCCCTTGCCAGCCGCCAGGATCATCGCCTTCATTGGCGTTTGGCTCTTCATTAGTGACGATTGATTTTAGGCAATGTCCTCAGGCCGCCCGGCTTTGTAGAGCCGGCCCAGCATCTGACCCCTCCACAAGCGGAGGCCAGGCTTGGCAGTCGGCCGGCTCGACCCGCCGCAGACTCAGGGGGCCAAACAATCCCTGCTCCTGGCTCAGATCCACTTTCCCTTGGGCGCAAAGAAACAGCAGGGCCCAGAACACGCCAACCCGGTCCTTGTCCAGGTCCTCAAGTGGATCTTTGTCTTGCTCCGCTTCCCAGGCTCCCACCAGCTGGTCAAATCCCAGCCATTGACCGCGGTCGGCCAAGGGCCAGGATTGCAGGAAGCAACTCAGGGCTGCGGTGGTTTCGGGCAGTTTTTCCCGATGGGCCAGGGCCGTGACTTGGGCGATGGCAGCCTTGTCGCTGTAGCGACCGCTGCGTTGCTTCTGGCGGGGCCGGGCCGGCTCTGATTCCAGTCTCTCGGCGATTTCCTCAAGCTGGCGAATCAATTCGCCCAGGGTGATCGGTCGCTGCAGGGGGGGGGGGGCGACGGGCCTGCGGCTCAGGTGCCTTTCGGGCCGCCGCGGAAATTCCAGCAGGCCGGTGGTCCAGGCCGCCCCTTCGTCCTCACTTTCTGAGGCCTCATCCAGCAACGGTTCGGGCGGGAAGGTGCTGTGCTCAAGCACTTCTGCCTTCAGGGCCACCAGCACAGATGCCGCGAGGAAGGCCTCGCTGGTTTCAGCGAGATCGAACTCATAACTTCCCCCCTTGATTGCCGCGATCCGAGGGGCCTGGATCCTTTGCTGCAGTTGGTCCAAGAAGCCATCGACAACGGCGATGACGTCCACATCCCAGGGGTCAATCTCCCCCCGCACGGCGGCGTCCTGAAGCAACCGGATGGCAAGCCTGGCGCCTGCTTCTGCCAATGGTGGCCCAACTCCAGCTTTGCGGTAGTTACAAGGTAACGGCAGCCGGCCGCCTTAACCAGTCAAAATCCCTTAGTCCGCCGTGGCGGTGCTTTGACCAGCGGCCGGGAGCAGGCCAAGTTGGGCATCCACCGTGGCTCGATAGCGCTGCAGGTCATTCTCCAGCTCTTGGATCCTCACTTGCTGGGCTTCGCGCTCGCCTTCGTCATGGAGGGTTTCCACTTTTTTGACCACCCCACTCCAGACGGCGTAGATCCAGGCAGCGGTGGCCCCAAGCCCTCCGACCAACAGCAGCAGGGCGGCAAGGGGCAGGGTGCTGTTTAGGCCCGGCAAGAAATGGACGGTGGTGGCTTCGGTGTTTTCGAGGGTGAACATCACCATCGCTAGGCCGAAACTGAAGATCAACAGAAAGTTGAGCTGACGCATGGAGCAGAGCGCGGCAGGTGGGGATTTTAAGGCTGATGGTCTGGGCAGAGGGGATCAGGCGCCTGCTTGGGGCAGGGCCGGAGCCCTCAAAGCGGCCAAAGGCTGAAAAGCGTGGGGACCCCGCAGGCGCGCCGTAGCCGCCAAGGGTTTGACAAGGGCCATGGCCAGTTCCTCCCGGTTCACGAGGGCTTCAACGGAAGCGCGATAAGTATCTGTTACCAGCCGTGGGTAGAGCCCAATGGCGATGATTGGCACAAGGAGGCAGGAGATGACATAGATCTCTCGTGGTTCGGCATCGACAAGAGTGCTATGGGAAGCCAATTCAACATTTTCCTTGCCGAAAAAGATCTCCCTCAACATCGAAAGCAAATAAATCGGAGTCAGGATCACCCCAATGGCCGCCAGTGAAGCTATAACAACCCTAAATGTCAGGCTGTAAGCCTCGCTGGTGACAAAACCCACAAATACCATCAGCTCAGAGACAAATCCACTCATGCCTGGCAGGGCCAGGGAGGCAAGAGAACAGACCGTCCAGAGGGCGAACATTTTGCGCATCTTCTGGCCGATGCCGCCCATGTCGTCCAATTGGAGGGTGTGGATGCGGTCGTAGGTGGCACCCACGAGGAAGAACAGGCTGGCCCCAATCAAACCGTGACTCACCATCTGCAACATGGCCCCACTGGTGCCAAGGGCGCTGAGGCTGCCAATACCGATCAACACAAAGCCCATATGGCTGATAGAGCTGTAGGCAATCTTCCGCTTTAGATTGCGTTGGGCAAACGATGTAAGTGCGGCATAAATGATATTGACGACTCCCAGAATAACGAGTAGCGGAGCAAATTGAACGTGGGCTTGAGGCAGTAATTGCACGTTGAAGCGCAATAGGGCATAGCCCCCCATCTTCAACAGAATGCCCGCCAGCAGCATGTGGACTGGAGCCGTGGCTTCGCCATGGGCATCGGGCAGCCAGGTATGCAGGGGCACAATCGGTAACTTGACACCAAAGGCAATCAGCAGGCCTGCGTAGCAGAGCATCTGAAATTTGCTGCCGAAATCCTTCGCCATCAAAGCGCTGTATTCGAAACTGGGCGTACCGCCTCCGAAAAAGCCCATGGCCAGGGCTGCCAGCAGAATGAAAAGAGAGCTGCCGGCAGTATAGAGAATGAATTTAGTTGCGGCATATTGACGCTTTTTGCCACCCCAAATTGCCAGCAGCAAATAGACTGGCAGCAGTTCCAGCTCCCAGGCTAGAAAAAACAGCAACATGTCCTGGACCGCAAAGACGGCGATCTGGCCGCCGTCCATGGCCAGTAGCAAGAAGAAAAAGAGCTTGGGCTTGAAACTCACTGGCCAGGCGGCCAAGGCGGCCAGGGCTGTGATGAAGCTGGTCAGCAGGATCAAGGGCATTGACAGGCCGTCGGCGCCTACCGACCAAGCCAGGCCGAGTTGGGGCAGCCATTGCACCCGTTCCACCAGTTGGAGGCCTGAAACGCTGGGGTCGTAGCCGTTGACATACCCCCCCACCGTCAGCAGAAAGGTGATGAGCGCCACGCCAAGGGCGTACCAGCGCACGGTCTTGCCGTCACCCTCGTCTGGGATGAACGGGATGAACAGCGCACAGGCGATCGGGAACAGGATCGCGGCACTCAGCCAGGGGAAGGGCACAGATCACAGGGATCATTTGAAAGGAGTGTAGAAATGGCAGCCCCTTTGGCTTGGAGCCGATGGGGGTTGTCACACAGTTGGTGGCTGAAGCCCTTGCCCCACCGGGGCACGCTCGCTTTGCTCGCTTACGCCCCGGTGGGGCAAGGGCTTCAGCCGTGGGGCGGGAGTTGTGGAGGGCAGGGACTGGGGGAGAAGGGGGAAAGGGATTTATTAGAAGTTTCCGGAGGCATGGGGCCTAGGAGCCTGTCGCGCATAGATCCGCAACCGCTTCTCCACAGACGCCCCTGAATCCGCCCAG